>DAIQBQ010000165.1:0-6865 GCA_036781065.1 Actinomycetota bacterium | reverse complement strand
GGCGTGGGGCTGGGGCTCGCCGGCGGGAGTGCGCTCGGGGTCGCCCGGGCCGTAGCCGAGCCGGTCGGCCCGGGATGGGTCGCCGGGGTGGACGTGTGGCAGGCAGCAAGGACGGCGGCGGGGAGGAGGAGGGCCGCCAGCAGCGGAAGGCGGCGGCAGGCAGGCCGGGCGGTCAGCCCGCGCACTCTTCCCGCTCGATCGCCGAGATCTCGTCCAGCCGGGCGACGTGCCGGCCGCCCTCGAACGGGGTCTCCAGGAAGATCTGCAGGATCTCGTAGGCCAGCTGCGGGGCGACGATGCGGGCCCCCATGGCGAGGACGTTGGCGTCGTTGTGCTGGCGGCCGAGCCGGGCGGTGAACAGGTCGTTGCACAGCGCCGCCCGGGCGCCGTGGACCTTGTTTGCGGCGATCTGCTCGCCCTGCCCGCTGCCCCCGAGGACGATCCCACGGTCCGCCTGGCCGCGGGCCACGGCCCGGGCGGCGGCGGCGCAGAACGGCGGGTAGTCGACCGGCGCCTCGGAGTCGGTGCCCAGGTCGAGGACGTCATGGCCCTCGGCGGTAAGCCGCTGCACCAGCAGGGTCTTCAGGGGGAAACCGGCGTGGTCGGAGGCGATGGCGATCTTCATGTCGGCGTGAGTCTAGACGACGCCATCCGGCCGCTCACGGCTTTCGCCCCTCGACCGCCCGGAGCGTTCCGGCGAGATCGGCGACGGCCCCCGTCTCCCGGTAGCGATCGCCCATCAGCTCGATCAGGTCGTCGGCCTGCCCCGGCCAGGTCTCCATCACAAGCCAGCCCCCGGGCCGGAGCCAGTCCGGGGCGCCGTCGATCACCCGGCCCGGGACCTCGAGGCCGGTCGGCCCGGAGACCAGGGCCACCCACGGCTCGTGGTCCCGGACGTCCGGGGCGGCGGCGGCCACAAGGACGTCGGTCAGGTAGGGCGGGTTGGCGACCACGAGGTCGAAGCGGCCCCGCAGGTCGGGCGGCAGCGGGGCGAACAGGTCTCCGGCGACGATGGTGACATTGGCAGCGCCCGAGACCCCAAGGTTACGCTCCGCCCAGGCCACCGCCTCCGGGCTGATCTCGGTGGCCCATACCGTGGCCCCGGGCCGCTCGACCGCCACCGACAAGGCGATGGCACCCGAGCCGGTGCCGAGATCGACCACCAGCGGCGCAGCCACCCGCTCCAGGTGCCGGAGCGCCGCCTCGACGACGATCTCGGTCTCCGGCCGGGGCACCAGGACGCCCGGCCCTACGAGGAGGTCGAGCGTCCGGAACGGCTGGTGCCCGGTCAGGTATTGCAACGGTTCCCCGGCGCAGCGCCGCTGGACCAGCTCACCGAGGGCCGCGGTCTGCGCACGGGTCAGCGCCCGGTCCCCGGCCGCGAACAGCGAGCTACGGGAGGCCCCCAGGACATGGCCCACCAGGACCTCGGCGTCGACTGCCGGGCTGCCGACCGACCCGGCGAGCCGGGCAGTGGCTCCCCGGAGCGCCTCCCGAACGGTCGGCTCCACCGGAGGTGACTCAGTCGGTGCCAGCGAGCTGCTCGGTGCGTTCCTTTTCCATCAGGGCCTCGATAAACGGGTCGAGGTCGCCGGCGAGCACCTGCGGGAGCTGGTTGACCGACATCTGGATGCGGTGGTCGGTCACCCGGTCCTGCTGGAAGTTGTAGGTGCGGATCTTCTGCGAGCGGTCGACGTCGCGCACCTGGCTCCGGCGCGTCGCCACCAGGTCGGCCTGGCGCCGCTCCTGCTCGGCCTGGTACAGCCGGGAACGCAGCAGCCGCATCGCCTTCTCCCGGTTCTGCAGCTGGGAGCGCTCCTCCTGGCAGGCCACGACCAGCCCCGACGGCTTGTGCGTGATCCGCACCGCCGAGTCGGTCGTGTTCACCGACTGCCCGCCCGGCCCGCTGGAGTGGTAGACGTCGATCTCGAGGTCCCGCGGGTCGATCTGGATGTCGAACTCCTCGGCCTCCGGCAGCACCAGCACGCCGGCCGCCGAGGTGTGCACCCGGCCCTGCGCTTCGGTCTCAGGCACCCGCTGGACCCGGTGGACCCCCGCTTCGTGCTTGAGCCGGGAGAAGGCGCCCTTGCCCCGGACCTCGAAGCACACGTCCTTGAAGCCGCCCATGTCGGAGGGCTGCGAGGAGAGCACCTCGGAGCGGTAGCCCCGCCGCTCGGCGTAGCGCTGGTACATGCGGAACAAGTCGCCGGCAAAGAGGGCCGACTCCTCGCCGCCCTCGCCGGCTTTGATCTCGACGATCACGTTCTTGTCGTCGTTGGGGTCCTTCGGGGCCAGCAGCGCGCGCAGCTCCTCCTGGGCGCGGGCGGCGAGCGCCTCCTGCTCGGCGACCTCGGACTCGGCCAGCGCCCGCATCTCCGGGTCGGCCTCCTCCTTGGCCATCTGCTTGGCCGCCTCCGCCTCGTCGAGCGCCCGCCGGTACCGTCGGAAGACGGAGACGACCGGTTCCAGCTCGGCGTTGATCTTGCCGAGCTCGCGGAGGGCCTCCGGGCGCGCCAGCGTCTCGGGGTCCGCCAGCTTGGCTTGGACCTCTTCGTAGCGCGCTTCAATCTGTTCTAGGCGTTCCAGCATCACCCAACCCCCGGCCGGCGGTGGTCAGCGGAAGCGTCAGACCCGCGGCGCCCGGCGCCCGTACTTCTTTTCGAACCGCTCGACGCGGCCGCCGGTGTCGACCAGCTTCTGCTTGCCGGTGTAGAACGGGTGGCACTGCGAGCAGATCTCGACCTTGAGCTCGGGCTTGGTGGAGCGGGTCTGGAAGGTGGCGCCGCATGAGCAGTGCACGGTCGCCATCACGTAGTCGGGGTGGATATCGGCCTTCATGGTGTCCTCACCTGCTTCGGCTTTGACGTTGTTGGTTTGTCGGGCAAATCGTAGCTCGGGTGGTCAAGAAGGTCAGTCGCCGATCGGCACCTTCTGGATCTCCCGCAGGAACTGCATGTTGCCCTTGGTCTGGCGCATCTTGTCGACCAGCAGCTCCAGCCCGGCGACGCCTTCGAGAGCGTGCAGCACCCGGCGGAGCTTCCACACCAGGGCGAGCTCCTCAGAGGACAGCAGCAGCTCCTCTTTGCGGGTGCCCGAGGCCTGGATGTCGATCGCCGGGAAGATGCGCTTCTCGGAGGCCCGGCGGTCGAGCCGCAGCTCCCAGTTGCCGGTGCCCTTGAACTCCTCGAAGATCACCTCGTCCATCCGGGACCCGGTCTCGACCAGGGCGGTGGCGATGATGGTCAGGCTCCCCCCCTGCTCGATGTTGCGGGCGGCACCGAAGAACCGCTTGGGCGGGTAGAGCGCCGTCGAGTCGACACCACCGGACAGGATGCGCCCGGAGGCCGGCGTCGCCAGGTTGTAGGCCCGGGACAGCCGGGTGATGCCGTCGAGCAGGATCACGACGTCCTTGCCCAGCTCCACCAGCCGCTTGGCCCGGTCGAGGGTGAGCTCGGTGGCCTGGATATGGTCCTCGGAGGGCCGGTCGAAGGTCGAGTAAACGATCTCGCCCTTGACCGAGCGCTGCATGTCGGTCACCTCTTCGGGCCGCTCGTCGACGAGCAGCACGATCAGGTGGCACTCCGGGTTGTTGCCGGTGATCGAGTTGGCGATCTGCTTCATGATCGTCGTCTTGCCCGCCTTCGGCGGCGAGACGATCATCCCGCGCTGGCCCTTGCCGATCGGGGCGACCAAGTCGATGATCCGCTGGGCGATCTGCCCGGGGTTGTCGGGCAGCTCCATGTGCAGCCGCTCCTCGGGGTAGAGCGGGGTCAGCTTCTCGAACCACTTGCGGCCGATGATCTCCTCCGGAGCCATGCCGTCGACCTGGTCGATGCGCACGAGGGCCGGGTACTTCTCGCCCTCCTTCGGCCGGCGGACCGCGCCAACGATCTCGTCGCCCCGGCGCAACTGCGAGCGACGCACCTGCGAGAGCGAGACGTAAACGTCCTCCTGGCCCGGGAGGTACCCGCTGGTGCGCAGGAAGCCGTAGCCCTCGGGCAGCATGTCGAGGATGCCGCTGCGCACCTCGAGCTCGGACTGATCCTCGATCTCCGGCTCCCGCCGGGGCCGGTCGAAGCGTTCCTGGCGGTCGATACGATCGGTCATCCGGTCGCCCGGGCGCTCGGGGCGCTCACCGTTGCGGTCACGCCGGCGGCGCCTCCGCCCGCGCTCGCGGGTCCCGTCGCCCTCGCGCTGGGTGTCCCGGCGGTACTCGGGCCGGGTGTCGGTGCGAACGTAGCCGTCACCTCCGGAGCCGGAGCCCTGGTTGCCGCCCTGGACGGAGGGCTGGCCCCCGCCGGGCGCCGTGCCCTGGGCAGCCTGAGCTTGCTCGGGTGCGGAGGCGGAGCCGCCCTGCTCCCCAGCCGGAGCCGGGGCCGGTGTGGCCTGCTCCCCAGCCGGAGCCGGGGCCGGTGTGGCCTGCTCCCCAGCCGGAGCCGGTGTCGCTTCCTGGGCCGGGGCCGTTGTGGCCTGCTCCCCAGCCGGGGCTGGCTGGGCAGGCTCGGCCGCAGCGGCCGGCGGCGACACGGGCTCAGCCTGCGCCACGGCGCCGTTGCTGGCACCGCTGCCCGGGCCGGGCAGCTCGGCGGCGCCCCCACGGGGCACCCACGGGGTGGTCCCGGAGGGTACCGACTCCTGGCGGGCCTGCTCACCGTCGCCCGACCATCCCGAGCCGGCCCCGTTGGCGGAGCCGTTCGACCCGTGGACCGTCCCGAGGATGGCGTCGATCAGGTCGGCTTTCTTGCGCTTCTTGGCATCCTTCACTCCAACCTGTTCGGCAATGGCCTGGAGCTCGGAGACGAGCTTCCCGGCGAGCATGGACCGCTGCGCAGTTTGGGTCTCATCCATGCGTTCTCGCCTCCTTTCCTCCTACATCCACCGGTCCATCCGGACCGGCATTGAGTGATCGTTCCGTTGCCCACGTCGCCATCCGGGGCCGTGCCCGCTCCCAGGGCGGACCCCAACGGATGGTGAAGGCAGGTGCGGCTGTCCCCGGCGTGTATCTGTATGGTCGTGTCATTCGTCTCAAACCTTGAACTTCGTCATGAACCTTTGAACCGTTGCTATCCCTTCCTGCGCAGGCCGCTTGGCTCCCAGGCGACCAGTCGTCCTGCCTTGGCCGCTCTCCGGGCGGTCCGCAGCTGGGTCGACGCATGGGGCGAGGCGTGGACCACGGCAGGCGCAGCCCCCGCCGTGTCCTGCACCTGCTGCAGGGCCTTCTCGACGACGATCCCGGCGATGCGCTGGAGGCTGGAGTCCAGGTCGACGTTCTCTACTACCGGCGCCCCCGTGCGCTCCGCCTGCTTGGCGATGTAGGCCTGGAGCGCCCGGATCCTGTCGAAGTGGCTCAGGTACCGTTCCCGTGGCCGCGCATGCGCCTCCAAGGCTCTGAGCTGGAAGTGCGTGCGGTGCGTCTCAGCATCTGACACCGCGATGACGACCGGAACAAGAACAGCTTGAGCGAACTCCTCCTCCCAGCCTTCCAGGAATCCTGGAACGACATGGGCGCCTTCTACGATGATATCGGTTCCTTCCTCCACCGCGCGGGCAATCAGCGCTTTGATGCCCACCGAGACCGCCAGCACCTGCTCCTGGAAGCCCAGGATGAGCTGGTCGGCGGGCGACGAGATCGAACGCACCCGGAGCGCCGCGTCGGCGTCAAAGGATGAAACGTGCAGCGCCGGCATTAATTCCTGGGAGAACGCCGCCCGGAGCACCTCCCTGATCGCATCGGTCGAGATCACCCTGGTGATGCCCAGCCGTACCGCCAGCTGGGTAGCGATCGTCGACTTGCCGACCCCGGTCGCACCACCCAGGAGCACAATCAGCGGCCGGTCCAACTCCTCGACCGCCTGCCACTTGAGGTAGGTGGCGGCGTGGAGCGGATCGATCGTCGCCAGCAGGTTGGCGGCCATGTCACGTAGCTCCAGGCTTGAGACCTGGCGCATGCCCCGTTCGACCAGCTCCTCCTCGAGCCGCTCGGCCACCTGGTAGGCGTCCGCCGGGGCGACCCCCACCATCATCACCGAGGACGCCATCAGCCCCTTGGAGTAGGGCAATCCGGCACTGGCATCGGAGATGACGATCGGCCCCGCCGCCTTCCCAGGAAGAGGCCGGCGGGGTCTCATGAACGTGCCACCGTACGCTTGACCATCTGCTACGCCTGTCTGGAGCGGAAGCGCTGCTTCGCCTGCTCGGCCACCTGGAGCAACAGCACTTCCAACGGTGTGCCGCCGCCGACGGTCTGCGGGCGGTTGTCCACAAAAACGACTTCCAATTCGTGCTGCATTCCCCATCGGGTGACGACATCCACTGCCGCCGCTTTCAACTCCACCAGCAATACGTCGGCGCGAGCGGACCTGCCGGATCCTGCGACGGCTTCAAGATCCCGGCGGAGCTGGTCCCGCTTCGCCAGCGCATGGCTGACCGCGACGACTTCGCAACCATAGTTGCCTTCCAAATGCTGTTTAAGGACTGGTCCTGCCCGTTCGTCCGCCGTTGTACCGAACCAGATCTTCTTCCCTGCGACGTCGGCTAATGGGTGTGGGCGAAAGACCGTGCAAACAACACGTGGCTGGCTGAGGGGTCTGCTGCGGGCACAGCTCTCGATCGCGGCAACCGCTGCTCGATCAAGGGTGTCTTCACACATTGTAAGCACCACGAGGTCAGCAAGCAACAACCGGTACAAACCGAAGTAACCGCAGAGCGATTCCGGGTCCATCCCGGCGCCGGCAACCAGCACCCCGGCATCGAAGTGGGCAGGGGGGACCGCGGAGCCGCTGCCCTCCAGCACGACCAGCCCGGGATCGAGCCTGGCCGCGGCCGCCATCGCCGCCGGGAGGTTGCTGTGCGCCATCGCCCCGGC
>DAIQBQ010000164.1:0-6865 GCA_036781065.1 Actinomycetota bacterium | reverse complement strand
CTCGGTGGGGGGCGGGTCGAGCTGCTCGAACGCCTGGCGCACCCGTTCCTCCAGCTCGGCGGCGGCCTTGTTCGTGAAGGTCAGCCCGAGGATCTGCGCCGGGCTGACCGCCGCCTCCTCGGTCAGCCACACCACCCGGGCGGCCATCACTGCGGTCTTCCCGCTCCCAGCGCCGGCGATGATCGCCACCGGGACCGGCTCGTGGACGATCGCCGCCCACTGCTCGTCGCTCGGGTCGTGGTCCCGGAGGGCGGCCCGGACCGCGGCGCTCGCCCGCCGGGTCACGGCCGCACCTGCCGGGCGGCGTCGGGCAGCGCCACCTCGAGTTCCGCCCCCTGGGGCCACAGCGGGCACAGCGTCTTGACCGCGCACCACATGCAGTCGGCTTCCGGCGAGGGCGAGAAGTCCTCGGCGAGGATCCCGGAAATCAGACCGGGGAGCCGCCCCAGCACGGCCTCCGCCTGATCGGCATTCTGCACCCGCTCGATCGGCTTACCGTCGGAGAAGGTCGCCCCGGGGTAGACCAGCCGGGCGGCCACCGGCTTGCCCAACCCGCTGAGCTCGGGGTCCTCGCGGGCGGCCAGGTGGTAGATCGCCAGCTGCAGCGACCGTTGCGCCTCGTCCAGCGAGGCCGCCCACTTCGCCGTCTTGTAGTCGGTCAGTTTCAGGTTCGACCCGATCCGGTCGACTCGGTCGATACGACCGCGCAGCTGGGTCCCGAGGTACGGGATGTTGAACCACTGCTCGACCAGCACCGGGTTGGCCGGCCGCTCCCAGTTCCAGAAGGTCTCCAGCATCCGCTCCCCGTCCCGGCGGAACTGCCGGGCGATGGTCAGGTTCGGGAAGGCGTCGTCGGCGAACAGCCGCCGGTATTCGGCCAGCGCCTGGTGCGGCGTGGTGATCTTGCCCCGGTGGACCGCCTCGAACAGGGCGTGCATCCAGGTGCCGAACTTCATCGAGTGGGTCGAGGTCGGGTCGAGCCCCAGCACCGAGGTAAGCAGGTACTGCAGCCCGCAGTTGTCGTAGACGCTGAGCCGCGAGTACGAGGTGCGGAGCTCTGCCTCCTCGACCGGCACCAGGCCCTCGGTCCAACCCCAGCGCCCGTACCACCGCCCCGGGTCGCACCCCGGCAGCTCGGCGAGCGCCAGGAGGGCGGCGACGTGGGCCTCCGGCGGTGCGTCGGCCGCCAGCAGCCGCCGGAGCCGGGCCCGCTGCTCGACCTCGGTCAGCGGGGGCAGCTCGGCGGAGGTCGCCGTCGTCGGCTCCAGTCCCAGCTCGGTCAGGAACCGGGTGGGGCGGCCCCGGCCGGCACCGCTCGCCGAGACAGTGAAGATCGCCCGCCGCCGGGCCCGGGTGGCGGCGACGTAGAAGGTGCGCCGGTCGCCGGCCATCGCCTCGACCTCCCGCGCGGTCGGCTCGTCGATCTCGAGGGCGAGCGGGTCGAACAGGCCCTGAGCGCGGCGGCCCTTGGGTATCCAGGCGTCGAGGCAGCCGGCGACGATCACGGTGTCCCATTCCCGTCCCTTGGCGCCGTGGAAGGACAGGATCGCCACCCCGGCGCCCTCAGCCGCGGCGGGCGGGAGCCACGGGTCGGCGCCGAAGTCGGCCCGGGTGACCTCGTTCAGGTAGTCGCCGATGCTCGCCAGGCCCCGGCGCCGTTCGACGAAACGGCCGAGCGACCGGGTGAAGGCGGCGATCGCCCCGATGTGGTCGGCGGCCTCCCCGCTAGGGTCCTCGGCGGCGGCCTGCTGCAGGGCAAGGTAGAACGGGGCCGAGTTGTAGACCTGCCAGAAGCAGTCCTCGGCGTCGCCGGCGTACTCGACGACCAGGTCGCGGAGCCGCCGCAGCTCTTCGAGCTCGGGCGGGTCGGTGGCCTTCTCGATCAACTCGGCCAGGGGCTGGCCGGCCTGCCAGGCGGCGCGTTCCAGCTGGCGGCGGCCGGTGTAGCCAAGGCCGACCAGCGGCCCGGTCAGCAACGCCGTGAGCGCGTCCTGCCACCCCTCCCGCCGGAGCGCGAAGTCCACCAGCCCGATGAAGCAGGCGACGGCCGGCTCGGCGCTCAGTGGGCGATCGCCCACCACCGTCCGGTGCGGCACTTCCCAGCGAGCCAGCGCCCGCTGCAGCGACCCCAGCAGGAAGGCCGGCTGCGACAACAGGACCGCCATTTCTTCCCAGGCCACCCCTTCGAACGTGTGCAGCCGGCGCAGCTCTCGGGCGATCTGGTCGACCTCCTCGGCGGGGGCGCTGTAGAACCGGGCCTCGATCGCGCTCTGGTGACCGGCCGGGGCCCCCGGGCGCCAGCCGGTCGAAGGGTCGTTATGCGCGGCCAGCGCCTCGGCCGCACCGAGCGCCGGGGCGCCGAGCCGGTGGTTCTCCCGCAGCACGATGCGCCGCGACCCGGCCGGCGACCGAGAACCCGCCACCGGTGCCGGCCCGTAGGCGTCGTTGCCGAACCAGTCCTCGAAACCATGGACCCAGTCGGGCTCGGCGCCCCGGAACGCCTCGATGCCCGCATCCGGGTCGGCGGCCACGGCGACATGGGCCGGCTCAAGCAGGCGGAGCAGCTCCCGCTGCGCCCGGCTCAACTCCTCACCCTCGTCGACCAGGACGTACGGGAACCGCTGGCGGAGCGTGGCCCGCAGCTCCCCGTCGGCGGTCAGCATCCGCACGGCGGCGGCGATCAGCCCGGCATAGTCGAGCCGGGCGTCGCGCAGCAGCGATCGCTGGTAGACCTCATAGAAGCGGGCGACCTCATACCACCCCGGGCGCGGATGGCCCCGGGGAGCGGCGAGCGCCTCCAGGTCGCCGGGATCCATCAGCCGCTGGGTCACCCGCAGGCAGAAGTCGGCGACCTCGTCGACGAATGCGCGGTCGGTCAGGCGCGGTCCCCAGACCGGCCAGTCCAGCCGCTGCTGGGCCTCCAGCAGCTCCCGGACCCGCCCCCACTGCTCCGGCGCGGTCATGAGCAGCGGCGGCTCCCGGTACCCGAGGACCGGGTAGTAGCGGGAGACCAGGTGGTAGCAGAGGGCATGCCAGGTGTAGACGGGGACGTCCACCACGGCGTCGCAGTCGAGTGCGGCGAACAGCCGGTCCCTGGCCTCCAGCGAGTAGCGGCGGTTGCTGCACAGGAAGAGGATCTGGTGCGGCGCAAGGTCGGGCCGCGACGCCAGCCGCAGGTACCGCTGCTCCAGCGCCGTGGTCTTGCCCGTCCCGGCGGAGCCGAGCACCAGGAGGGGCCCGCCGTCGTGGTGGACGACCTCCTCCTGGGCCGGCGTGAGCCGGTGGGTGGCGAGCCCTGGGATGAGGCGAGGGCTCACAACCCCACCAGCAGCGCCAGCTGATCGGAGGACACGACGAAGGCGCCGGCGGCGATGCACCGGCGGCGCAGCTCCTTGTCCGACGTGACGACGACCGGGGTTTCCGAGCCGCCGGTCAGCACCTCCAGCTCGCTGACGATGAAGTCGTCGGCAGTCTCGTCCTCGGTGAAGATCCGGGAGATGGCGTGGCCGGCGACCCGGGGCATCCAGAACCAGGAGACCTTCCGGCCATCGTAGACGACCATGACCTGGTTCCCGGTCCGGGACCGGTAGCGTTCCAGGGCCTGCTCCAGCACCCGGCGCTTGTCCTCCAGCTTCTCGGCGCTGACGTGGCCGAGGCCGACGTTCCATCCGTCGACGATCAGCAGCAGGCGCTTGGATTCAAGGACCCCCTTGGCACCGTGCTGCACGAAAATGTCACGGAGGTCGGCGGTGGAGGGGGGGGCCTGCGGCCAGCGGAGCTCCATCCGGGGTGCCTCCTCGGCGGCCGGCAACTGGGCCCGGACCGCCTTGAGCTCCTGGCGGACCGTGCGGTAACGGGCGGACAGGTCGCGGAGCTCGGCGAGCAGGTCCCGCCGCTCCCGCCGCCCGGCCTCGACTGCCGCCTCCAGGTCGGTCAGCTGGCGCTCGAGCCCGGAGGCGCGGCTCGCCTCGGCATTGCGCTCCACGCGGGTCCACCCCTCGCGGTCTTCGACGCGGATCAGCTGTGCCCGGGCCGAATCGGCGGTGGCCGATGCTTTGGCCATCTGCCGTTCCAGGCCGCGGCGCGCCCGCCGCTCGGCAGCCAGCTCCTCCTCCAACCGGTGGATCCGCTCGGAATGGGTGGCGTTCTCCCTGGACAGCGCCCCGATGATCCCGCTCAATGTGTCCGACCCAGGAGCCTTCGTCACCGCCCACTCGGCGACCGCCTCGGCGTCGGCCGGCCGTTCGTCGGCGAACAGCAGCGAGACCGCGTCCGGGGCGTCGATCTCCCCGCCCTCGACGAGCGCGATCACCGCCTGGGCGTCGCGGTCGCCGATCAGCGCCGCCTTGGCTTCGAGGCCCGAGAACAACCGGTCGTAGACCGCCTGGGTGAACTTGTGGTGCCGGCCGATCGACCCGGCGACCAGCTCCCGGTTGGCCCGCGACAGCTTCGGGTGCCGGCGCCCCACCAGCGGGACGAGCCGCGGCGGGACGTCGGTCCGGGCCATCGACTCCAGCCCGTCGATGGCGGCGGTGACGAGTGGCTCCACCAGCCAGTCGGCTACCCCGAGGCCGTTGACCGGGGGCGGCTCGGCTCCGGCGCCGCGGGCGGGCAGGCCGGCGACGTCCTCTTCGGCCGCCGCGGCCTCAGGACCGGGAGCGACTTCGTTCCTTTTCACCGCTGACCTTCTGTGTGTGAAATCGGCACAATATCGCACGTTTTTATACACAGAACGACGTGGATCATGGCAGGTCCCCCGGAAGCGCCGCAGCGCGCTGCTCCGGGGCCGGCGCCCGGAGGCCGTCGAGCGACTGGCGGGCCGTCGTTGCCAGCGTGCGCAGCTCGACGGTGGCATTGGCCGCCATCTTCAGGCCGCGGGAGAGCTGGCCCTCCAGGCGCTCGCCCATCTCCTGCAGGCAGTAGCTGGCGTCGTCGATGCGGGCGAGCAGCTGCGCCTGGTCGACCTCCCGGGCGTAGGTCCCGTACAGGTTCCAGACCGCCATCAGCACCGGCACCGCCAGCGAGTAGGACACGATCAGGACCCGCAGCTCCTTCGCAACCCGGTGCGCCTTGCGGCAGCAGGCGTACACCGCGTCCGGGACGGCCATCACCGCCAACGGCGCGGTCAGCGAGGCGTCGATGTACCCTCCGACCTCGCGCAGCCGGGCACAGGCCGCCCGCTCCACCCGGCGACGCAGCTCCTCCCGGGCGGACGGATCGGCCTCGCCGTCAAGCCGGGACACGGCCTGGAGAGCGGGCCACTTCGAGTCGATCGGCAGCAGCTTCCCGTCTGCCAGGACAAGGGCGAACTCGCACACCCGGCCCCCGAGCGTGAAGTCCCGCTCGACCATCTCCGCGGGGAATTCGCTCAGCGCGGCGGCCAGGAGGTTCTCGCCGGCACGCCCCTTCGACCAGGAGCCGGCGACCAGGCGTTCGATCCGCGTGACCGCCCCGGTCGCCTCCTCCTCGAGGCGGCGCCGCTCCTCGAACTTGCCGAGCAACTCCGAGACGGTGGCCGCTGTCTGATCGACCCGCTGTTGCAGCGCCCAGTCGGGCGCGGTGGCCGGGCTGCGGCGGCGGAGCAGCAGCGCGGCGGCGACGATGGCGGCGGCAAGGGCCAGCAGTCCGATGTCCATGGGCTAGATGCTACGGAGGGGTGCCGACAAAAAGCGGCCGGTCTGTGGGTGCTCGCGAAGAATTTTTTCGCTCCCGTTCATCTGGCTTGCGGTTTCCGGGGGACTTCTGGGGGTGTCCCTTGTGGTTTCGGCGGCGCTACGGGGGGTGCCGGCGTGCATGAGTACACTGGCGCCAGCGCCATCACCTCCTGGAGCCCCGTTGCCTGACCCCCGACGCAGCATCCCTCGACCGCCGCGGGCGGTCACGCTGGACTGCTGGGCGACGCTGCTCGACGACCTGGACCGCGGCGAGGCTCTCCGTCGCCGCGCCGCGGCGCTTGCGGCCCTCGCCACCCGGCTCGGCCAGGCGCTGACACCCGAGGAGGCGGCGGCGACCATCGAGGCCGCCTGGAGCTACCACGTCGGCGAATGGCGGGGGGGCCGGCTGTTCGGGCCCGAGGGCGCCGCCCGCTGGTGCCTGGAGGAACTCGGCCTCCCGGCCGACGACGCGGGCATCGAGGAACTGGCCGAGGCAATCGCCACCGGCACGGTCACCGCCGGGACGGCAGTGGTCGACGGCGCCGCCGAGGCGCTGGCGGCGCTGCGCCAGGCGGGGATCCAGACAGCCCTGATCTGCGACACGGGCTTCACGCCCGCCCGCTGCGTCCGGGATGCGCTCTCCTACCACGGGCTGGAGCTCGATCACTATTTCTTCTCAGACGAGGTCGGCGTCCCGAAGCCACAGCCGCCGATCTTCCAGGCCGCTCTCGAAGCGACCGGCGCCGCCCCGGCCGATGCCGTCCACATCGGCGACCTGCGCCGGACCGATGTCGCCGGAGCCCGGGCCGCCGGGATGGCCGCTGTCCGTTTCGCTGGCGTGCACGACGACGACTGGCTACCCGAGGACTGCGTCGCCGACGTCGAGGAGGACGCCGTGCTCTACCGCTGGGAGGACCTGGCCGGGCTCCTTGGGCTCTAGGAGGGTCCGCAGGAGTTTTGTGGATCGCTACACACAATAATGAGGGCCCACGATCCACAAAACACTCGATGCTCGGGGCGCCTTGGTGCAGGCTGCCTCGTTGGGGCGTGGACGTGGGCGTAGACGTGGGCGAAGGCGTCGTCGGAGACGATCTCGTGGCCATGGCCGGCCAGCCCCTCGGAGAAGGAACCCTTGGACACCAGCTGCCGGCGCAGTACCCGAGTTTCGAGGGGAGAGCCTCGAGGATCATTCCGGCCAGGCACCCCACCTC
>DAIQBQ010000163.1:0-6927 GCA_036781065.1 Actinomycetota bacterium | reverse complement strand
AGCCGGCCTGCGGACCGGCACCCGCGGCGAGCGGCAGCGGCCGCGCAGCGGGTGGCCGTCGCTGACCGGGGCGGAGCAGGAGGTGGCCTCGCTCGTGGCCGGGGGGTTGGGGAACCCAGAGATCGCCGCCCGCCTGTTCATCTCCCGCCGCACCGTCCAGTCGCACGTCTCGCACATCCTGGAGAAGCTGGACCTCACCTCGCGGGTCGAACTCGCCGTATCGGCGACCCGGCGGCACGCCAAGCGTGCACCTGCCGGGCACGACGGAGCACAGTCCGCCGTGGCCCGCAGCCAGGGGACCGATGGCTGATTCCCTCTCCCCGCTGGTCGGCCGGGTGCACGAGCAGCGGGTGCTGCGTGAGGCCCTGCTCGGCGCCGCCGTCGGCTTCGGCCGCGTCGTCCTGATCGAGGGCGAGGCGGGCATCGGCAAGAGCCGGCTCGCTCAGCTGGCGGTCGAGGCCGCCCGGACCCTCGGCCTGCAATGCTTCGAGGCGACAGCAAGCGAGCTTTCCCGCCACCGGCCGTTCGCGGCCATCGCCGACGCCCTCGGCGCGCCCGGAGGGCTACCGGGGTCACCGGTCAGTGGGCAGGACCCCCCCGGCGTCGCGGCACTCACCGCCCGGCTTGCCAGCCTCATGTCCGGTGACACCTCCGAGGACGGGAGCTTCCTGCTGACCGCAGCTCCCGAGGCGGAGTTCCGGATCATCGACCACCTGGTCGAGTTGGTTGAGCTGCGCTCCGCCGGTCGCCCGATGCTGATGGTGCTGGAGGACCTGCACTGGGCGGACCCGTCCACCCTGCTGGCGCTCAACCGGCTGCTCAAGGAAGTCCCGGTGCTCCCGTGCGTCATCGTGGCAACGATGCAGCCGCTCCCGCTCGGGAGCGACCGGCGGTCGCTGCGTGAGCAGCTCGTTGCCCGCGGGGCGGTCGAACTCCGGCTCGGCCGGCTGGGCGAGGATGAGACCGCCGCCCTCGTCGGCAACCTGCTGGGCGTCCCGGCAGGGCCGCGCCTGCTTGCCCAGCTCCGCCGCGCCGGGGGCAACCCATTCTTCGCCAGCGAGCTGGTCGACGCGCTGGAGCGGGCGGGGGCGATCCTGCGCTACGGCGGCGTCGCCGAGCTGGCCACCGACGAGTTCCCCGCCCCCGAATCGGTGGGCAACGCCATCGTCGACCGGGTCAGCTTCATCTCCGAGGAGATCCTGGAGACGCTCCAGGTGGCGGCGATCCTCGGTTCGCCGTTCTCAGTGACCGACCTGGCGGCGTCGACCGGCCGGAAACCCGCCGCGCTGGGCCCCTTGCTGGCGGCGGCGATGCGGGCGGGCATCCTCGGGGAGGCCGGCACCCGGCTGGCGTTCCGCCACGACCTGATCCGGGAGGTGCTCTACCAGCGCATGGATCCGGCCCTTCGGTCATGGATCCATCTCGCCGTCGCCCATGTGCTGCAGGAGAGCGGCCACCCCCGGGAGGAAGTGGCGGGGCATGTCGCCCGGGGCGCCCAGCCGGGCGACCATATTGCCTCCGAGCTGCTGCGCAATGCTGCCCGGGACGTCGCCTCGCGGTCGCCGGGGGTCGCCGCCGAACTGCTGGAGAAGGCGATCGAGGTCGCCCCGGAGGAGAGCCTGCACCGGGCGGCGGCCCGGGCCGACCTGGCCAGCTACCGGCTCCTCGCCGGACAGTACGCCGGCGCCGAGGCGATCTGCCGGGAGTTGATTGAAGGCGGCATCGACCCCTCACTCGAGGGCCAGGTGCGCTGCTGCCTGGTGGAGTCGATGATCGGCCGGGGCGGGATGGCCGAGAGCCTGGCCGAAATCGACGCAGCAATCGGCTCCCCGGCGCTCGACGATTCCCACCGCGCCCGGCTCCTCTCGCTGGCGTCGACGTGCCGGGCGGCGATGTGGGACGCGGAGGGGGCGCTTTCGTCGGCCCGGCGGGCGCTCGAGATTGCCGAGCGTGCCGGTGACGACATCGCCTACGGGGTCGCCCTCGCCAACCTGTCGGCGGCGAACAGCCTCCTGGGCAACTTCCAGGAGGCGGTCGCCCTGGCGGAGTCGGGACTCTCCCGGGTCAGTGCTGGCACCGGCCAGCACACGCAGCCGTTCCTCCCGTTGCTGACCCTCGCCAGCGCGCTCGTCGACGCCGACCGCCCAGCCGACGCCCAGCAACTGCTCGAGCGCTCACGCCACCTGCGGCTGAACGGGAGCCTCGGGTGGAACCATCCGGTCGACCACATCATCTCCGGGATCGGCCGCTTCTGGTCCGGCGACTGGGACGAGGCACTGGCGTCGCTGTCGCTCGGGCTCGAGATCGGCGAGACGACCGGGGTCCGCCGGGCGTCGGTCGTCGGGCGGGCGGTCGCCGCGCTGATCGCCCTGCATCGGGGCGACATGGCGACCGCCGAGCAGGAGGTCGCCGCCGCCGAAGCGGACTACAAGAGCACCGCCCATCAGTGGCGGGCCGACTGGATGTTCTGGGCCCGGGCGCTGACCGCCGAGGCCGCCGGCCAGCGCGGCGAGGCGCTGCAGACCCTGGTCAAGGCGTGGGAGTTGTGCCGGGACGCCGGCGTGGTGAGCGAGTTCCCGGTGATCGGGCCCGACCTGGTGCGGCTGGCCGTTGCCTGCGGGGAGAAGCTGCTGGCCGAGGAGGCAACCGCCGCCCTCGAGCAGCTGGCCGCGCCCAGCGGGCACCCGGTCGGGGTGCCCGGGATCCAGGGTGCCGCGCTGCGCTGCCGAGGCCTGGTCAGCGGCGACGCGGGGGTCCTGCTGGAGGCGGTCGCCAGCTTCCGCCGGAGCCCCCGGCGCCGGGCGCTCGCCCTGGCCTGCGAGGATGCCGCCGTTGCGCTGACCGGGCAGGCGGCGAGCGCCCATCTGGCGGGGGGATCCCCGCAGCGGGCCGAGCTCACCCAGCAGGCAGGTGAGCTGGCGGAGGAGGCGATCGGCATCTACCGTCGGTTAGAGGCCCACTGGGACATCGCCCGGGCGCGCACCCGGCTGAGGTCAGCCGGGCTGGGGCAGCAAGTCTGCCCGCCGTCACCCGTCCCCCAGCCGCCGCCGCTGATCGCCGGCTCGCTGAATGCCGGCCTGCGCCCGTCGCCGCTGGGAGTGTTGACCGAGGCGGAGGCACAGGTGGCCGCCCATGTCGCCCAGGGCCTGTCCAACAGGCAGATCGCCGAGCTGCTCGCCGTCTCGCCGCGCACGGTGCAATCCCACGTCTCCCACGCACTGCACAAACTCGGCCTCGGGTCGCGGGTCGAGCTTGCGGTGCTGACGTCGGCAGTCCCTACCGGCTAGCTCCGCTGGCCGAGCGGGGCATTGCGCCGCCGGCCCGTTGCAGCAACCGATGCCGATCGGGGCTCTTGTGCTGATCTCCGGCGGGAGTGCCGGACCCGCGTGGCACCCCTCGCTACGCTGACAAGATCTGGGAGGCGAAGTGGCTCGCCTGGCGGCGGCGCCTTCGATTATCGAGGTGGCCTTCTCCGGCGCAGCCGGCGCCCGCTCGCGGCGGGGGGGACCAGCCCGGCCCAGCCGGCCGCCGCCGGAGCCGGCTCGACCTGGCAGGACGCCAGCTCGGCACGGAGCCGGTTGAGGCCCGCCGGGGTGACCAGCGAGTCGAGCAGCGAGATCTTCTTCAGCCGCGGGAGATGGAGCAGGTCCAGCCCGCGGTCGGTGACCTCCGTCGACCCCAGCTCGAGCTCGGTGAGCCGGGGGAAACTCGCAAGGGCCGCCAGGCCCTGGTCGGTGATCCCGGTGCCCCACAACGACAGCCGCGCCAGGTTCGGCGCGCCGGCCAGCTCGGCGAGGCCCCAATCGGTCACCGATGAACCCGACAGGTCCAGCTCGTGGAGGGTGGTCATCGTCGCCAGCCGGGACATCGCCGCGTCACTGGTTCCTCGTCCGGGGACATGCAGCCGGCGCAGCTGGGTCCGTGCTGCCAACTCGGCGAGCCCGGCATCGCTCACCCAGGTCCCCCACAGGTTGAGCCCCTCGAGGAGCTCCATCCAGCGGCAGTCCCACACGTCGCCCAGCAGGTCGTCGTCGACCGGTGCCGACCACAGGTCGAGCGCCTGGAGCCCGTCCAGCCGCCGGAGATGGGCCAGCGCCCCGACGGCGGCGTCGGCGCCAGCCAGCGACAGCACCTGCACGCCAGCCTCCTCCAGCCAGGACAACGCCCGCAGCGCCGGCAGCTCCTGGAGCTGCACCTTCAGCTGGTTGCCGGCGGGGACGGTAAGCCGGCCCACGGTGCGGCCGAGCACCCGCCAGCCGGCGTCCCACCAGCCGCGGGAGGCACCGGCCATGCCCGCCCCGCGGGCAGGCCCGCGCACGTAGGCGAGGCCGCGCAGGCCACCGGTCCCGAATTCCACCTGGCGTCTCGGCAGCACCGCCGCAGCCAACGGCCGGCAGCGCGCCGGGGCGCGGATAATAGGCTCACCCTCGCTCTCGCGCATAACCCGGACTCCCACCCCGTCGAAACCCAGTGACGGACTCCCCGTCCTACTATCGGCGGGGCCGGGTGAGAAATCATCCGCCAACTGGCTGATCTTTTTGGCTCGGAACGGCGCCAGCGGCACTAACCAAAGCAGGACGCACTTGGCTGTTATTCTCGGCACCCTTGGCGAGCGCGCCTATCCCAGCAAAGTCGCAAATATACGCGGATGCACCCGGGAAAGCTGTCGCTTCGTCCGCTGGTCATCGCTGGCCGGGGACCCTCTAGCTGGACATAACTCCTAATAAACTGAGAAAAGGCAGGCCTGTCAGCCAATACCCGTCCCGCCCACACCAGCCCAAGGGGTCGCCTGACAGTTCCCACACCGCTGTGCTGACCAGATTTGCCTCAAAAGTCGGTCCGTAATTCCGGGATGTATTGCCCCAGAATCCTTTGCGTATCGCGCAACTCTGGGAGCCGTGCAAATGCCTCCCTAACGTAGCGCAGGGCCACGGGAACGAACCGCAGGAAGTCGGGGTTGCCCTTGACGCGGTCGAGATAGACGAAGCGACCGGCGTCCTTCAGCTTGCGCTGGACCGTCACCAGGTCGAACACCCGGCGGAACTCAGCTTCGGCCAACCGGGGCCCGCCGAGGGCCACCGTCGCGGCCAGATAGCGCCGGATCAGGTCTTCGATCAAGCGGGGGTCGAGCTCGACGTAGCTGTCCCGCAACAGGGACACCAGGTCGTACACCCGGGGCCCGAGCAGGGCATCCTGGAAGTCGATCACCGCCTGCTCGCCACCGGTCAGCACCATCACGTTGCGCGCCTGGTAGTCGCGGTGGGTGAACCCCGGGTGCTCCCCGGCCAGCTGGGTCGCCGTCGCCAGGAACTGCTGGGTGACGGTCTCGTGCTCGCTGCCCGGTAGGGCGATCCCCTTGGCCGCGCCAAGCCCGTAGTCCAGGAAGTGACCGAGCTCGCGGGTGTACAGGTCAACGTCGTAGCGGCGCCGGAACGCGACGCAGTCCGGGTCCGGCGCGGCGTCGGCCCGCACCCGCATCCGGGCCAGCTGGTCGACCGCGTCGCGGTAGGCGGCGGTCCGTGCCGCCCCGTTCGCCGCGGTCACCAGCATCGTGTCGCCGAGGTCCTCCAGGACGGCGTAGCCCTCCCCCTGGCTCCAGGCAATCAGCTCCGGGACCCGGACGCCGATCCGGGCCAGGTAGCGTTGGATCTCGACGAAGGGCACAAGGCCGAGCGGCATGCCGCCCTTCGAGATCTCGTCGGACGGCGCGTCGGGCGGGAGGACCATGACGACAACCGACCCGCGGCACACGGCACGGTTGGCCCGGCCGGTCACGACCCGCCAGTAGCTGCGCGAGGAGGCATGCCCGGCGAGCCGGGTGACCGCACCGGGCGCCGGGGCCCCGGTGCTCTTGGCCACCAGGTCGCGCAGCCACTGCTCAGTCGGGGCGTTCACGGCTGGCGCACGAGCATCGACAGGCAGGTGGGGCTCCCGTCGGCTCGGTTGAACTCGCTCAGGTCGGTGGCGTGGACCGCGTAGCCGCGCTGCTCCAGCTCCGAGTGGATCGGGTGCTCACCGGCAGCAATCACAAAGCGCCCTGCTGACCAGACGTTGCAGGCAAGCCGGTCGTCGTCGGGGACCACGACTTTGTCGAGGTCACGGAACGGCTCCTGGGCGAGGACGGATGCGTCCCCCAGGGCCAGGTCGTCGCCCACGATCGTCGCCGCGGTCGACAGGTGCAGTGCCCAGGAGGGGATCTCGACCGCCTCGACGGCGAACCCGAGCGGGCCAGCGGCGGCAGCCAGGGCGGCGATCCCGGCGTCGTTGGTCCGGCGTGACCGGCCGACTGCGATCCGGTCCGCAAAGACCAGGACGTCGCCACCCTCGAGCGTCGCCGGTGCCTCGACCCGCTGCAGGTCGGCGCCCGGCGGCAGCACCGGGGCCAGCGCCCGCTCGATGTCGGCCTGCTCGCCCTGGCGAGCGGCCACCCCGAACCGGGCGATCAGCGCGCACACCCGGCCGGCGGCGGACAGCACCACCGCGCTGTCCTGGGTGAAGCAGGCATCGGGATGCTCCTCGCTGGCGGGCAGCGGGAGGAGGCGGACACCGGCTTGCTGGACCAGGGCGCAGTAGCCGGCGTGCTGGCTGCGGGCGCGGGCCGGATCGATCCGGTCGCCCGGCCACCTTTCGGGCACGGCGGAGATCGCTCGCTCGAAGGCGTCCCCGGGAGGCCGGACGACCGCGATCATCGGGCGCCAGCCGGCGGGTGCCCGATGATCGCCGGCGCGGGGGCGTCCTTGCCCGCCCGGAAGACCATGATGTCGCCCAGCCCCATCCGGGCCGACAGCGTCCGGACCAGCGCCAGCTCCTCCTCGGCCGCCATAGCCTGCTCGTGGTGGCCGCGGCCCCAGGCGTCGTCGGCGGCCGCTTCGAGCCCCGCCGCCACGTCGCCCAGGCCGAGGCCGGCGAGCCAATCCCGCTGGCAGG
>DAIQBQ010000162.1:0-6966 GCA_036781065.1 Actinomycetota bacterium | reverse complement strand
CGAACCGTCCGAGCTCGACCCGGTGTACGGGTTCCAGGTCGTCCCGGTCCAGGACCCGGTCATGCCGGTCCAGGACCCGAACCCGGTCGAGGTGTTGGCCGAGCCGTTGACCGGCGGGGTCGGCACGCCCGGTATCTGCGAGAGCAGCTTCAGCCACTGCGACGGGTCGGCAAGCGACGAGAGGTTCCCGGGGAGTCCGGTCGGAAGTGCGGTCGGCAGGGCGCTGGGCCTGATTGTCGGGAAGGTGAACGGGAGGGTCAGCTTCGGAGCGCCGGTCGGCAGCGAGGTGGGCACCGTGATCGGCGTGAGGTGGAGCCCGTTCAGGGCGGTGGCGATGTCCGTGGCGCAGGTCTCGGCGGCCGTGGCGACGGCCTTGGCGTCCGTCGTGAGGTTGGCGATGTCGGTCGCTGACTTGCCCGACACGGCTGCGCTGACCAGCGTCTGGATGGCGCTTTTCAGCGGGCCGGCGCAGGACTGGACGGCACTGGCGATTGCCGCGCCGGCGGCGGTGATGTCGCTGTGGACCGTGCCGGTCACCGATTCGTGAGCCGTGCCGGTCACCGAATCGGCGTCCTTGTCGAGGCCGCAGCCGACCGATTCCTGGGCGAGGGCGGTCGCCCGGGCGGCCAGCGACTGGGCGTCGGCGAAGGTGGTTGCCGACAGGCCGGACAGCGCCGAGGCGGTGCTGGACACGTTCTGGGTGCAGGTGGTGCTCGACTGGATGGCGTCGGAGGTCAGCGAGGCAGTCTGCTGGTCGGTGTCGGACACGTGATTGACCAGGTCGGTGACGGCGGTGACGACCTTCTGGCCCTGCGCCTCAGCCGCTGCGGTGGTTTCTTGCGGGTTCGGGAGGTTGACACCAACCCCGCCGGCCGCTGAGGCGACCGCGTTCTGCACGGGCGTGGGCAGCGCCCCGGCGGCAGCGAGGCCACCGGTCGCGGCGGCTGCTGCCACGACGCCGAGCAGGATCTTGGTGGTGATGGAACCGAAGATGCTACTGAGCACGATCTTCCTCCTCCACGGGGGGCGACCGTCGCCGGAACCGCCGCTCGTCTGGGCAGCAGCGGGCTGCCACGGCGACTTCGTCTGGTGACTATGGGCTCGGGCGGCCGCCACAATCCGGGCCAAGTGCTCCTGCTGCACGGAGGCGGGACCCTCCGTGGTGTAGCGGGAGCGGAGGTCCTGGAAGAACTGACGGAGCTCCGGAGCCTCGTCCCCGCCCAGCGGCGCCTTGCCGGCAAGGAGTCGTTCCAGATCTGCGTCGGAGAGCCGTGGCGTGTCGTCCATCTCGCCATGGCTACCGCCGACCGGGGTCAAAGAGGTACGCCTTCCCGGGCAAATTCACGCCCGATTGCCGCAATCCCCCGCCGCTGGAGCGCCTTGACCGCCCCGAGCGTCTTGCCCAGCACGTAGGCGGTCTCCGCCAGGGTCAGGCCGCCGAGGACCCGGAGCAGCAGCACTTCGCGCTGGTCCGGGGCACAGCGGCGGATGATCGCCTCGACCGCATCATTGGACAGGCTGTCCATCGCCTCCCGCTCGACGTTGCCGTTGGGGCTGAGCGGCTGGAGCGCGTCCAGCCGGATCGGCGTCTCCGGGCGGCGGATCCGCCGGCGCCGGTCGTCGATGAGCCGGTGGTGGGCGATGACGAAGACCCAGGACCGGAAGTGCGCCTCGTCGCCGGCAAAGCGGGCGATGTCGGAGACCACCCGGAGGAACACCTCACCGGTAAGGTCGTCCGGGTCGGCTGCCCCGTTCGCCCTCAGGTAGCCGGTGACGGCAGGGGCGAGCTCCTTGTAAATGGCGGTCCATGCCCATGGGGCGCCGCGCCGCGCTGCTTCAAGCGTCGTGGGAAAGCTCTCACTGAGTGGCACCGGGTCCCTCCCACCAGGCAGCGTCTCTCAGCTACTTCGGCGGAGAACTCCCCCATCTTGAGGGGGAATTAGCACCGCCATTCGGGTGCATTGTATCAGTGACCAATCCGCGGGGATTCCTGCACGTGACTAGGTAAAAGGAACGACGAGACGGGCTATTGCGGCCGGGCTTCTCCTTAGCCTACGGGGGGGGTGAGCTGGAAGCACCTAGTTCTTCGGTGCGGTCCGCTTGCGGGTCGCCGCGGCCTTGCTGGCCGGCTGTTCGGGCGCTTTGCGAGCGGTCTTCTCTGCCGCCTTGGCGGTGCCGGCCTTGGCGTTGTCCCGGGAGCCTCGAGCCAGCTTCACGGGCTCGACGGCCGCCTGGGCGAGCTTCGTCGCCGGCTTCGTCTCGGTCTTCGTCTTGGCCGCTGTGGTACTGGCCTTGGCCGGCGGGGCGGGTACCGGTGTCTTTGCTGCCGCCGCCGTGGTCTCCGCCGCCACGGTGTGGCAGTGCAGGACGCCGTCGGTGTACAGCTGCCCGCTCAGCTGGCCGTAGAGGCGGTAGAAGAGGGTGGGTGCCTGCTCTTCGACGGCCGTGGGCGCCGGGACCGCCGTGCCGATCGTGAAGAAGTCGCCGCCGCCGCCGGCCGGCTCCAGGAACGACAGCGAGACGCTCTCGGCGTGCAGCAACTCGCCGTCGTCGCCGGCGAGGCTGACGTCGATCCACAGGTCCTTGTCGTACGCGAGGTTGCGCACCCAGGCCCGGACCGAGAGGGCGATGGCGTCGCTCGACCTGCGGCCGCCGAGCGGGGCCAGGCGCAGCCCGGTTGCCGTGCCGGCCGAGACCCCCTCCTCGAAGACGTTGACGATGTCGGGCCGGACCTCGGCGCCGGGGCGTGGCTCGACGCTGGCCGGCGCCCGCCGGTCGGCGACGGCAGTGGTTGCAGTGCGGGGATCCGACGCTGATGACGCTCTGTGGGGCATGGTTCCTCCTTGTGGGGTCTGGGGCCCTGACGGTCGATCTCGCCGACTGGCGGGGCCGGGACTCTCGGGGCAGGTTTGGTGGTTCCGGGGCTTGGGGCAGCCGGCAACGGCACAACCAGAGCCGTCTTAAGGCTCCTCCGCCCCACAGGAAATGCTTCATTCACGTCGGGCTGCTCCTAACGCAGCCCGTGGACCGAACGTGCGAAGCCGACACCGAATCTATCACGTTGCCCGAGCCACGCCTAGATCCTTTCATGGGCTCCTTGCCGGTTGGGGCGGGCCGCGCGTGGGGTTGCCGCCACGGCGGGCGGTTGCCTGCCTTTGCCGAGCCGGCCACTCCGGTAACAGACAAAAGCCCGGACGCCCGAGCCTAAGCCCAGGGCATTTATGCTGGGCCGATGCTGGAGATGCGTTACCGGTGCGAAGGCTGCGGCTTCGTGACCGCAAACCCGACGATGATCCTCATCTGCCTTGAGTGCGGCCGCCACCTCTGTTCGCCGTGCATGCGCCAGCACGAGCCAACCCACGGGGGCCCGGAGCAGGAGGCCGCGCTACCGGGGCCGCACTCCCAAAAGGTATCCGGTGTTTTGTGGATCATGGGCCCTCATTATTGAGTGTAGCGATCCACAAAACTCCTCCGGACCCGCCTGGTAGCCGACCTCTGCCCTTCCCATCCGGCCGGGGCGAAGCCGGGGCGAATAGGTACGTTGTCATCTCCCCGGTGGCGCACTGACCGGTTCATAGGACAATGGACGCCGCCGTCCAGCCAGGGCGAAATCTGCAAGGGAGGTGGCATGGCGTTCACGCGAGGCTTCCGGGGCCGGCATGTCGACGAGGCCACTCGCACCCGGCTCCCGCCGGGGCAGTACCTGGAGCGGGGCTTCCCGGTCCTGAGCGCCGGACCCACCCCGCGCACGCCGCTCTCCCAGTGGTCGTTCGACGTGACGGGCGTCGGGGTCGCCCAGCGGGCCTGGAGCTGGGACGAGTTCATTTCACTGCCCCAGGAAACCGTTACTCGCGATATTCACTGCGTCACGAAATGGTCGAAATTCGACACGGTCTGGCAGGGGGTCTCCGTCGACACGCTGCTCGGGGAGGTCGCCGAGCCCGGTAGGTTCGTCATCGCCCGCTCCGACGGCGGCTACACGACCGACCTCGGGTTGGACGACATCACCGGCGGCAAGGCCTGGGTCGTCCACACCTTCAACGGCCAGCCGCTGGCGCCGGAGCACGGCGGCCCGGCCCGGCTCCTCGTTCCCCACCTGTACTTCTGGAAGAGCGCCAAGTGGGTACGGGGCCTCCGGGTCACCGAGACCGACGAGCGGGGGTTCTGGGAGAGCCTCGGCTACCACCACCGGGGCGACCCCTGGCTCGAGCAGCGCTACTCGGGAGACTGAAGCTGTCCACCGAGGACCGTCCGGCGCCACCGCTGCCGGCGCGTTGGGTGCAGGCCCGGCTGGTTGGCAAGCGGGCCGAGACGCCGACTGCCGCCACCCTGGTGTTCGAGCCCGGCGCCGAGCCCGGCATCGCGGGCACCGCCGCACCGCGGCCCCGGGCCTGGCTGCGCCATGTGGCCGGCCAGCACATCGATGTCCGGCTGACTGCCGAGGACGGCTACCAGGCAGAGCGAAGCTACTCGATCGCCTCGGCCCCCGAGGACCCTGCCCTCGAGCTGACCGTCGAGCAGCTCGATGAGGGCGAGGTATCGCTGTACCTGGTCAACGACATGCTCCCGGGCGACCTGCTGGAGCTGCGCGGCCCGATCGGCGGCTGGTTCGTGTGGGACGTCCGCGACGGCGGCCCGCTGCTCCTGCTCGCCGGGGGGTCGGGCCTGGTGCCGCTGATGTCAATGCTCCGCCACCGCCAGCGCCAGCACAGCACCGTGCCCGCCCGGCTCCTGGTCTCGGTGCGGACGGCGGAGGACCTGCTCTACGCCACCGAGCTGGCCGACCTGGCCGCCGCCGGCGACGGCTTCGAATTGTTCGTCACCGTCACCCGCGGCATCCCGACGGCGGGCTCCGGCCTCACCGGGCGCATCAACGAGGCGATGCTGGCCACGATCGCCTGGCCCTCCACCGACCGGCCCCGGGCCTATGTCTGCGGGCCCACCTCCTTTGTCGAGACCGCCACCAAGCTGCTGGTCGACCTGGGCTACCCGCCTGAGACCGTGCGAGCGGAACGCTTCGGCCCCACCGGGACGATCGACGCCGCGCCCCCGCGATAAGCGAAACCTAAAGAAGCCATGAGCGACAAGGCTCCCGTCCGGGTGGTGATCACCGGGGCGAGCAGCGGTATCGGCCTGGCCGCCGCCACGGCGCTGGCCACGGGTGGGGCTGCCGTGACCATGGTCGGGCACGACCGGGCGAAGTCAGAGTCGGCGCTGGCGCAGGTGAGCGAACAAGCACCCGACGCCGCCGTCGACCTGCTCCTCGCCGACCTGTCCTCCCAGGCCGAGGTCGCCCGGCTGGCCGCCCTGCTGCTGGACCGGGCCCGGGCCGGGGAGCGGATCGACGTGCTCGTCAACAACGCCGGGGCGATCTTCGCTCACCGCCGGCTGACCGCCGATGGCATCGAGGCGACCTGGGCGCTCAACCACCTGGCCCCGTTCCTGCTCACCAACCTGCTGGCGGACCACCTCAAGCAGCACCCGCCGGCCCGGATCATCACGACCTCCTCCGACGCCCACCGCCGGGAACGGCTGCCCTTCGACGACCTGAACGCCGAGCGTAGGTACCGGGGCTTCCGCCGCTATGGCCAGACCAAGCTGGCCAACATCGCCTTCACCTTCGAGCTGGCCCGGCGGGTCGAAGGCAGCCGGGTGACCGCGAACTGCTTCAACCCCGGGCTGGTCGCCACGGGGTTCAACCGCAACAACGGCAGGCGGGCGACCTGGATGATGAACATGGTCAAGCCGCTCTCGTCGAACCCGGAGAAGGGGGCGGACACCCTGGTCTGGCTGGCCACCTCCCTCGAGGCGGCGGCGGAGAACGGCGGGTACTTCTTCGACCGCAAGCGGGCCGTCCCCAACGCCGAGGCCCAGGATCCCCAGGCGTGGCAACGGTTGTGGGAGGTCAGCAGGACCCAGACCGGGCTGGGCCTCCCCACTTAGGCCCGCTTAGGCCGAGAGGACCGCTCGCACCAGCTGGACCCGGTCCTCGGCCACGTTGTCCCGGAACGCGGCCATCTTCTCCCCAGCGTTGGCGATGACCAGGCCCATGCCGAGCGGCAGGGGAGGGTTGGCCGCCATGGCGACCGCCGCCATCTGCAGGAACGCGAGCGACAGTGCGCTGACGTCCTCCCAGTGGCCGGCGCTGAAGCCAGCCGATTCCAGGACGGAGCGGAGCTCGCTCGCCGTTGCGAGGAAATTCCACGACTGGTCCTCAGCCCAGGGGACGGGGAAATGGATCGGCCGGTTGGGCCCGGCGATCACATCGAAGAAGGCCAGCCGGCCCCCCGGCCGCAGCACCCTCCGGAACTCCCGGTAGAGGGCGGGCTTGTCTGCGATGTTCATCGACATGTGCTGGGTCCACACGACATCGAAGGAGGCGTCGGGGAAGGGGAGGGCGAGCGCGTCGCCGTCGACGACCTCGATCAGGCCCTCCATCCCGGAACGGCGGTTCAACTCCCGGGCGACCGCACAGAACTGCGGGGTGGTGTCGACTGCCGTCACCCGGCACCCGGCGGCGCGGGCCAACGTCCGGGCCGGGCCACCCAGCCCGGCGCCCACGTCGACCACGCGGTCCGATGGGCCGATCGCTGCCGCTTCCATCAGCGCCAGCGTGGCCGGGCGGCCGAGGACGTGGTACTCCTCGATCTCGACCAGGTCGTCCGGGCCGAGGTGCTCCGGGTCCCGGCCGGCCGCCGCCAGCCCGGCGAGGAGGCTGCCAAGCAGGTCGTCCCGCTGGTACTGGTCGACGACGTCCGATCCGGCCATGACCGGAGTGTAGTCTCCGCGGGATGACCGATCCGGGCCCCGAGATCCTTCTCCGCCTGCGCGGCGCCACCGTCTGGGTGCCGGGCGGGGCGGTGCTGCTCGACCGCGTCGACTGGGAGGTGGCCGCCGGCCAGCACTGGGCGCTGCTCGGCCCCAACGGGGCCGGCAAGTCGACCCTGCTCCGGCTTGCCGCCGGGC
>DAIQBQ010000161.1:0-6984 GCA_036781065.1 Actinomycetota bacterium | reverse complement strand
CCCGCAGCCGCAGCTCGCCGGTGCGGGCGGCTGCCGCGGACACGGCGGCCGGCGTTTGCCAGACAGCGGTGCCGCTGGCCCGCGCCGAGGGGACCTCGGGGGGGGTGAAGGTCTCTTCAAGATCGTCCGCCCAGTTCATCCGCCCACTCGAGGCAGCGCTGCCCAGGGTCCACCCGTCGGCGGGCCAGCGCACCGGGCCTGGGTCCTCGTCACGGAGGTCGATAACTCGCTGGCCGCGGGGGCGGCGGGCGGTCGACATCACGGTCACGGTGGACCGGTCGGCGGAGGCGGAGGAGGGCTGCGCCTGGCCGCGATGGCGGCGGCCTTTGGCGAGGCTTTTCCGGGCCTGATGGAAGCGCCGGATGCTGCGTTGGTTATCGGGAGCTGAGTACCACATCCACGCTATTGCTGCCAGAACCACGACCCAGAGGCCCGCGGCCAGCAGGCTGATTACGAACCCTCGGATAGGACCTCCCCCCTTTCGCGGCGGCTTTCATCAGCCTGTCGCAGGATCATCGGGGGGCATCCTAGACCCAACGCCACCCGGAATGCACCTTGACATGCCGACCGGCAGGCCGCAGGATTGAGCGTATGCTCAAACTCGCAGGTCGCTAGGCACAAGACAAAATTGGAGCCAATTTCCGCGGCCACGACGAAGGAGCGTATCGTTGCCGCGGCGCTTGAGACGCTGAAGGAAGAAGGATTTGCGGGCACGAGCGCCCGAGCTATTGCCCGGCGGGGGAACTTCAACCAGGCATTGATTTTCTACCATTTTGGGACGCTGAACGACCTGCTCCTGGCCGCCCTTGACGCCACCAGCGCCGAACGGATGGCCCGCTACCGGGAGGCGGTGCGGACCCCGGGCACGATCGAGGACCGGATCCGGATGGCCACGGATCTGTACCGGGACGACCTGCACACCGGCCACATCACCGTGATCTCCGAGCTCATCGCCGGCAGCCTCGCCCGGCCGGACCTGGGGCCCGAGGTGGTGGCCCGGATGGAGCCCTGGGTCGAGCTGGTCGAGGAGGTGCTCTCCGACGTCCTGGCCGGTTCGGCACTCGGGGGGATCATCCAGCCCAAGCCGTTGGCGCTCGGCATCATCGCCCTCTACCTCGGGGTGGACCTGCTCTCCCACCTCGACCGCGACCAGTCCCGGGCCGACGCGCTGTTCGAGACGGCAGCCCGGCTTGCCCCGCTGCTGGCACCGGTGATGGGCGGCTTCGCCGGGCCACCGGGGGAGGGGGCACGGGGCGTGCGGCGGCCGGTCGCGCCGTGACCGTGCCGGTCGGCGAACCGCTCAGCGGGGAGATCGCCGCCGCCCTCGATCGGGCAGAGGCTGCTGTAGCCGCCGGCAGGCCCCTCGCTGGGACCGGGTTCTGGAAAGCAGTCGCGGTCGCCCGCCGGCGCCCAGCCTTCGCCGAGCGGTTCGCCGACCGGATCGCAACGATCGATCGGGCGTCGTTCGAGGCCAATGTAAAGCCCCGGCTGCCGGTGCCGGTTGGGAACCTCATACTCGGCGCTGGTGCGATCGCAGGGATCGCCGCTCTCGCCAAGGCCCCGCGGCTGGGCCGGTTCTCCAAACCGTTCGCCTTCCTTGCCGGGTTCGGGGCGTTGGAGGTTTCGACCCACAGCCTGACGCACTGGGTGGTGGGCCGGGCGGCCGGGATCCGGTTCACGCACTACTTCCTGGGCGGCCCCCCGCCGCCCCGGCCGGGGCTGAAGATCGACTACGCCTCGTACCTGCGGGTGCCGCCGGAGCGCCGGGCCGCGATGCACGGCTCGGGGGCAATCGTCACGAAGCTCATTCCCTTTGTCCTCGTCCCGGTGGCGACCACCGGCGACCAGCCGCGCTGGCTCGTCCGGTTGCTGTTCCTGGTCGGGGTCGGTCAACTGGCGACCGATCTGTTCGTGTCTACCAAGTCGTCCGACTGGAAGAAGGTGCTGCGCGAGTTAAAGGCCGCCCGCGGCTGACCTTCCGGGGTCCGGTCCGTCCGAGTGAGCAGACAAAGGCGTTCCCACGCCCCCAATTGCTCCCTCGCCGAGTCTTGCTCCGAGGTCTGGCATGCCGGCGAACGGGGTCGAGGCCTCGGCGAAGAGCTTCCGCGGGATGCGCCCTGCCTGCCGGGCGAGTTGGCCGGCCTCGACCGCCAGGCGGATCGCCCGGGCCATGGTCACCGGATCCTCGGCCCGCGCGATGGCGCTGGCGACCAGCACCCCGGCGCAGCCGAGCTCCAGGGCGATGGCGGCGTCCGAGGCCGTGCCGATGCCGGCGTCGAGGATGACCGGTACCGAGGCGTGCTCCACAATGATGGCGATGTTGTACGGATTGCGAATTCCGGAGCCGCTACCGATCGGGGAGCCGAGCGGCATCACCGCCGCACAGCCGGCGTCCTCCAGGCGCCGGGCGAGAATCGGGTCGTCGTTGGCGTAGGGCAGGACGACGAACCCTTCGTCGACCAGGGTGCGGGCCGCCGCGACCAGTTCGGCCCCGTCGGGGAGCAAGGTGCGGTCGTCGCCGATCACCTCGAGTTTGATCCAGGCCGTTCGCAACGCCTCCCGGGCGAGCCGGGCGGTCAGGCAGGCGTCGCGGGCAGTGAAGCAGCCGGCGGTGTTCGGGAGCACCTCGGCGCCCCGGCCGGCGAGGACGTCGAGCACCGAGCCCCGGGCCGTCGGGTCCACCCGCCGCATCGCCACGGTTGCCAACTCGGCTCCGCTGGCGGTCAACGCCTCGCCGAGCACGTCCAGGCTGCGGAACCCGCCGGTGCCGAAGATCAGCCGCGAGCCGAACACCCGGCCAGCGATCTCCAGCTTGCTGCTCCCGGCGCCCGGAACAGCCCCCGGAGCAGCCCCAGGACCATCCCCCACTCCCGAACCATCAACCTCAACCTCAACCTCAGGACCCGTGCCCGGACCCTCAGCCCCGGCTGGACCCTCAGCCCCGCCCTGCACGGCACGGACGACCTCCAGCCGTTGCCCGGCCGCAGGCCGGGCCGTGGGCCAGGCGCTCCGCGGTACGACCTCGCCGTCGATCGCAACCGCCACGCCGCGCAGGTCGGCCAAACCGGCTGCGGCCAGCACTTCAATCAGGCTCCGGCCCTCGGCCACCTCGACCGCCACCCCGTTCACCTCGACCCGCACGCCGCACCCGCCTCCTCGGCCGCCACTCCCGGCTCGCCGCGCCGGGCGAACCGCTCCGGCGAAAACGGTCGGACCTCGCCGGGTGGGTCCTGGCCGGCGATCGACGCTACCACCGCGTCGGCCGTGACCGGCGTGAGCAGGATGCCGTTGCGGTAGTGCCCGCTGGCGACCAGCAGGCCAGGCGCCGAGCGCACCGGCCCGATCAGCGGCCCGTTGTCCCGGCTTCCCGGACGGAGGCCGGCGCTGGCCTCGACCAGCTCCAGTTCACGGACCGCGGGCACGGCTTCGATCGCCGCCCGCAGCAGCTCGTAGACCCCGCCGCCGGTCAACGACTGGTCGAATCCCTGCTCCTCGACCGTCGCCCCGGCCACCAGCTCCCCGTCGCCCCGGGGCACCAGATAGACCTCCTCGGACCGGATCAGGTGACGGATCGGAGTTGGCTCACCGGCCTTCGGCCGTAGGCGCAGGATCTGACCCTTCACCGGGCGGATGGCCTCGGCGACCTCTGCCGGCACGCCGCCGATCCCCCCGGACCAGCAGCCCGCCGCCAGGACGACCCGACCGCCGGCCCCGACCGTGATCCGTTCCCCGCCGGCGAGCTCGACGCCGGCAATGTCACCGTCGTCACCCGTCACCAGCCGGCGGACCTCGGCGTGTGCCCGGATCGTGCCCCCGCCCGACTGGATCGCCGCCGCCAGCGCAGCCGTCAGCGCCCGCGGGTTGACCTCCCGCTCGGTCGCCAGGATCCCGGCGCGCACCCCCGGGTGGAGGGCTGGCTCCAGCTCCCGGCAGCGGCCACCGTCCAGCCAGGTGGTCGCCAGGCCGAGGCTCTGCTGGAACGTAGACAGCCGGTGCAGCGCTTCGAGCTGGTCCCGGTCGAGGGCGACGAACAGCGTCCCCGGAGCTGAGGAAGCCAGCCTCCGCCCGGTCGCCGCCTGGAGCGAGTCCAGGAAGGCCGGGTAGCGGCGGGCGCTGGCGAGGTTGAGCCGCAGCAGGGCGTCCTCGCCGTAGCCGGCCTCGGTGATCGGGGCGAGCATCCCGGCGGCATGGTAGGACGCACCCCGGCCCGGTTCGTCCCGGTCCAGGACGAGCACGTCGCCACCCCGTTGGGTCAGACGCCAGGCAATCCCGAGGCCGATTGCCCCGGCACCGATCACGATGGTATCCACCTTCAGACACATCCCTTCGCGGGAATTGCCCCGATCAGGTTCGCGGGTCGTGGGGCTGCCACCCCACCTCTCAGCCCGGTGTCCCGAGCTCCCCGTGTGCGCACCGCGGGCTCTCCAACGGCCCGCGAACATGAGTATAGAAGGCTAGTGGCTGCGCAGGACCTTGCGGGCGAGCCCGATCACGAACACCGCCAGCACCAGCAGCATCGAGGCCAGGGCGGCATAGCGCAGCTTCTGGGCCGTTGTGGTCCCGGAATGCCCGGCGTCCGAGGCCAGCGCCTGTGGATTGCCACTGCTGCTCGGCACGGAATAGGTCTCGGTTGTGTTGGGCACGTTGCCGAACGGCAGCGTCGGGTTGAACGTGTTGTCGACCTGCGGGACCGTGGCCGGGCCGCCGATCGACTTGAGCGCGGGCACCCTGGGCGGAGCGGGAAGCTTCGGAGCCGGCAAGGCAATCGGAGCCGCCCCCGACGCGCCGGCGATGATCGCGGTCGTCGCCGCCGACGCCCCCGAGGAGATGCCGGCGCTGGCGACCGGTGACGACCGGACCGCCACCACCTCGTAGGAGAGCGCTGACCGCTGCGGCGCTGAGGCGTCCTGGAAGGTGGTCGCCTTCGTTCTGCCGACGGGGGCGAAGGCGGTGCCGGAGACCGAGCGGAATACCACGTAGCCGGTCACGTCGGGCTCGGGGTTGGGCGACCAGGAGACGACCGGCGTCGTCCCGGAGAGCCCGGCGCTGACCCCGGAGGGTGCCACCGGGGGGTTGTTGACGCTGAGGCCGGTGATCGTCGTGTTCTGGACCCCCCCGCTGCCCAGGAGGGGGCCTGTGAGCGAGGAGCTGTCGGAGATCGCCGTCGCCGAGATCTCGTAGACGCCGTTGTACGGGGTGAGGCTGGTCGTGTCCCAGCTGAGCTTGATCGTGTCCGGGTTGGGGGGGTTGGGGCAGTTCGCGTTGAGGCCCAGGTTGAGCAGGCCCCCGCAATAGGAGTGGGTTACCGTCGCCGCCGACCCGAGCGCCGGGATCCCGCCGGTGGTCGGGACGATGCTCACGGCGAAGCTGGCGAGAGCGTCGATGGTGGTCCGGGCCTGGATATCGACCGACCAGGAACCGGTCAGCGTCGAGTCTGCCGCCGGGGTGCATTGCCGGCTCTCGGCGTCGCCCGAGTTCGCCGGCGCGTACTCGACCACGATATTGGGGTCGCCGCCGGTCGAGGTCCCCTGGCAGTTTGCCCCGGCGGCCAGCGAGGGAGAGGCGGCGACCGGCTGCGGCGCCGCGGCAGCTGCCGGGGCCACGAGTGCGATCAGTGCCGGCGGTGCCACCAGCGTCAACGCCAGGACGGCGGTGGCAAGAACGCCGGCACGCCGCCGGGAGGGGCGACTGGGCCGGGCCCCGGTCATGCCGGCGTCGTCTTTTCCAGCAGCGCCCGGGCGACGAGCCGGGTTGTCTGCTGTCCCGGCGGGTTACAGGTGGTCAATGTCAGCAGGCTCTGGGTTGTGGGGAACTCGATCACCGACCAGTCGTCGGGCGACACCACCCACGGGTTGGCATGGCCGTCGAAGGGGGGGATCAGCTGGTAGGTGTAGGTGTCGAACGGGGTCTGGAGGATCACCTGGTCGCCCGGCGCCAGCTTGTTCAGGTCGCCGAAGGGGTGCCCGTTCATGGTCCGGTGGCCGGCGATGGCGACGTTGCCCACCTGTCCGGGCAGCGGGGTCATCGGGTAGTGGCCGGCCCCGACGTTGAGCGCCTGGTCGGTGGTGCCCTCGACGACGATCTCGTTGATGTTGATCGCCGGGATGATGATCTTCGTGATGCCTTCCCCGGTGGTGAAGTTCCGGTTCTCGTACTGCTGGATCAGCGCGGTGCGGGCGTTCCCGGTCGCCTGGGACTCTTTGGCGAACGAGGCGGCGAGGTTCTTCTGATGCCGGCGGGCCTGGATGTCGGTGTAGTAGGGGTAGCCTCCCACGCCGATGGCGCCCAGGATCAGCAGGACCGAGACGCTGATCAGCAACCCGGCCACGAGCTTGCGGTGCTTGCGGGCCTGGCCTGCGCCCTGAGGGCGCGGGACGCGGCCCGCCGGCCCCGCGGTAGCGGGCTCCCCGCCAGGCTCGAGCATCCCAACGCCCTCCATCGGGGTCAGGTCGTGATCAGCAGGGGCCGCGCCGCCGGGGTCGTCGGCGCCGTCCGCCGGGTCGATGCGTGGCATAGATGCCTACTTTACCCGCTCTGCCCCGGCGAAGGCCCAGCTCAGCGCCGCTTACGGCCGGCTTAGGGCTGCCCTACGAATCGCTCGACGACTCGCTGGGGGTGCCGGCTCGGGTGAGCTTGCGGGCGTAGCGGGTCAGGTGCACCGCCCCGACGATCAGCACCACGGCGGCGGCGATGTACTTGAAGGCGTCGACGGTCTTCACCTTGCCCAGGACCGGGAGGGCGACCGTCGCTCCGGTCGACGTCGGGCTGTTCGTTGCCTCCACCGGGGCCGGCACGCTGGAGGTGATCGCCTGCTCTGGGATCTTGCCTGAGTACGGGAGCAGCGGGGCGAACTGGACGACGTTTGGTTCGGGCAGCTGGACAACGGTCGTCGGCAGGCTGGGGGCGGTGATCGGCTTGAGTTGGCCCTGGCCCAGAGTGATCGGGGCCTTCGTCGAGACGGTCCCTGCCGCTCCGGTGACCGGC
>DAIQBQ010000160.1:0-7018 GCA_036781065.1 Actinomycetota bacterium | reverse complement strand
GCCTGAGGCCCGGAGGACCTACCCGACCTCATGTGCGGAAGACAGGGCTAGCTGGACGGTGGCGGGCCGCTCGCTCGAGCGGGCCGGACACCTGCACGTTCCCAACGAATTCGATCCCCGAACAAGGAGGTGTGGGCTATGACCAGTCAGAACGAAGGCGTCCAGTACCTGCTCGAGGAACACCAAGCGGGCGCAGTCGCCACCGACCTCAAGGGCCGGGTCTCCGCCGCCGGCGACCGGCTGAAGGATGCGCTTCCCGACGGAGACGCCGTGAAGTCAGCGGTCAACGGCGCGGCGGGGCAGGTACTGGAGCAGGCGAAGGAAGTGCTCCCCGACGCAGAGGCGATCCGCAACGAGTTCCTCGCCGCCGCACATCGTCTGCAGGAGATCCTGCCGGACGGCGACGACCTGAAGGAAATGGTGATCCGGGTGGCCGAAGAGGTCCGTGACGACCCCGATATCCGTCAGCACCTCGCCGCCGCCGCGGACGTGGCCAGCGAGCGGATCCAGGGCACCGTCGGCTCGGGCGTTGACGCCGCGGCAGGAACCTTGCGCCAGGGCGCCGGCAAGGTCGGGCTGGAGGATCTCGGTTACGTGGCCGACCGCGTCGGCGAGATCGTGAAAGAGGGCGTCGGTGAGCTGGTCGAAGAGACCAAGCAGCAGGCGCTGGAGTCGCTGCCGGAGCCGGAGCCCTACCAGAAGCCTGAGGAGGGCCGTACCAAAAGCTGATCCACTCCCGAACCACAGCGCCCTACGCCCACCGGGCCGGATCAGGTAAGGATCAGGTCCTGGCCCGGTGGGCGTTTCTGGCTCCTACCCGGGCTGGCTTGCGGCCGGCCGGGGCCCCCGAGCCTTAGGCCAGGTGCTTCCCTCTCACGATCTCAGTTCGGATCTCATCGAGCGTGCCGAACTACCATGTCGGAGGGAGTCACTTTGACAAGGATAGGGGCTCCAGAGATTATCGCCACATTAATCCCTGAAATCATTTCCTTCAGCTTGGGGAGGAGGAGAGTCGTCTGCATCTCAGGAGTCAACTTCATTTTGCCGGGACGGAGGACGACGACAGAGATCCCGGATGCCATTAACCCTTCAAACATGACTTCCCGCGCCCCGAAGTCTTTGACGTTCGCAGTGACTAACGCTGCGATACCCCGCTCCTTACAATAGCCTGGTATATCGGGGTCTTGTATACCAGGTGATTCGGTACGGAGTGATCCGAACAGACAATCACTCTTTTTGCCGAAAATGCTTAATGCGGTGGCCACCGCGCTGTCAGGTGTGTCCAGCTGTTCATCAAGCAATACGATCACGCCGCAAAGCTCAAGCCTTCAAAGGCAAGCGCTTGCTGCAATGCAGCTTCCGACACCTGAGGGAACAGCTCCTGCAGTTCGTCCAGTGGCAGCTCAGTGCCTAGATGCGCGATAAAAGATGTTTCGATACGAGTCCCTCTGACAACGGGGGAACCGCCTAAGATCCGAGCGCTCGACACCAATTCGGCAAAGCCACTAATTTCGAGACTTCGTGCCTCCCAGTCTCGCCTGGCCATTGAGAGGTGCTCCGTTAGCACCTCGGGAGGTGGGATCAGGATCCCTTGACCTGCTGGGATGTCCATGGACTCTCGGCCATCGGTCACCGCTACCTCTCGGCCGGATCGGAAGAAAGTCAAGGAGTGCCATTCGTCGGCCCCCAATTCTCGAAGAAGCCAACCCAAAGCCTTTCGAACTCGTTGGAGCGAGAAACGCAGCTCATCTCTAAGGAACTGCAGGGTTCGGATCTTTAGGATCTGGTCGAAGGCAAGGAGCGTCGGGACGCCCGGGCTTCCCTCTCTAATCGGAACTCCCAGAAGATCTGTATCCAGCCAGTAGTGGACCTTTCTCGGAGTCATCGACGGTCGAAGTACGTGGCAAGTCTCCGATACCGTGTAGGCACCTATCCCCAATCCACGCACTTGCGGCACCTCAGTGTTCTCCAACAAAACCTCCACCTCCTAAGGCCATCCTCAGATATCCTCACGCGAGCGTCAAAGACCCCGAGTCGACTTGACTGAGCTGTCCCATACCCCGCGCAGCTTCCCGGCCAGCCCTGACAGGGGAGCGACCGGCCCCCCAAGCACCCCAAATGTCGCCCCCGCCTTTCGGCGTGTCCTCGCTAGCAAGCGTATGGGGGGCCGGCAGCCGGTCGAGTCGTAGTAGCGGGCACGCCACCGGCCGTTCGGTGTGAGCGGGATGCCTGGACGCTAGCGATCCTTGCGCGTCGGCTCGAACCCGTGCCGCTCGGCCCAGGAGCGGGGCGGCTCGCGCTCCATCGCCGCTTGCTGGGCAAGTTGGCGTAGCCGGCGGCTCTTCGCCCCGCCTTCCACCCGTAGCGCCAGGTAGGAGAGGCCCCCGACCGGGATGGGCAACCAGAACTGGACCAACCGCCAGCCGACCACGCCGAGGATGGCGACCCCGCGTGGAGCGTCGAACCCGACCAGCGAGGAGGTGAGCACGGCCTCCATCACCCCCAGGCCCCCGGGCGTGATCGGGATGGCAGCCACCACGTTCGCCAGGCCGTACGAGACGACCAGCCCGACAACCGACTCCGTGTGACCGAAGGCCAGCAGGAACACCCACAAGCAGCTCATGTCCAGGAGCCAATTGCCTGCTGCCCACACCGTGGCCACGGCGAGCAGCCGCGGGTCGGAGGCCAGCGCGTGGATGCGGTCGGCGAGGCGATGGACCAGGCGATCCATCGAGGCTTCGTTCAAGAACGGCACCCGACGGGCAACCGCCCGGAACGCTCGGGCGGCCCGCTCCTCGCCTCTCATCAGCAGGAGCACCCCGGCGGAGAACCCCCCGATGATGATCACCCCGACCACGGCTGCCGTGAGGTAGATGGGGTTGTAGCCCCGGAGTGGGATGGACACCACCAAGCCGATCCACAGGATGACGTTCAACACCACCGCCGACCCCAGCCCCTGGGTTGCCAGGGCGAAGCCGGCATCACTGCCGTTGATGCCCTGCTGGGTGAGCAGGTGGTAGCCGGTCCCGGCTCCGGCCGCCGAGCCACCCGGCAACACGTGGCTCAGGCCGAGCGTGGTGAGGTCGATCTCCAAGGCCTCGCGCAGCCGCAAGCCGGAGCCCCGGGGCAAGCAGGCGCGGGTCAGCTGCGCGTAGCAGGTCAGCGACGCCGCCTCCAGCGCCACGCCCAGCAGGATCAGCGCGACGTTGACATGCGATACCAGGTTCAGGGCCTTGCGGGCGCCGGCGATCTGCGGGACGACCAGGTACTCAACAATGAATGCGACGCCCAGCAGCAGAAGTATCCGGACGACAAGGCGGCGGAACCGGTGACTGGCTCGGGGCTCCTCCGGTTTCCCGGCGTCAGGCGCGCCTACCTGGTCATCCATTGGGTAGGCGTATCCGGGACGGGAACATCGTCCTTGTTGTTTACCCAAACGGGCCAAGCGATGTGGGTTCATGGGGCCGCGCTTGTTGTCCGCTACCGGCGTACAGCTCTGTGTGGTTTTCGCCTGTGACTCACGCACCCGCGCCCGGGTTTCCGCTTCGGCTCCCGGCGGGTAGGCTCGCCAATGCGTGCGCTCCCGGGCAGGCTCCGGGCCCGCCGATTCTTTCGCCGACACCACCTGTGGGAGACCCGCCGTGACGGACCCGCCGAACGCCCCTTCACTGCTGGCGAGCGCGGTGGGCCGCTGGCCCCTCCTCCGCCAGTTCACCGGGCGGGACCGGCTGGGCCTTGGGGCGGCGGCCGCGTCCGAGCGGAGCCGGCAACTCCGGCCGCGCACGGAGGCGGCCGACGCCGTCGTCGCGTCGGTGTGCCCCTACTGCGCGGTTGGCTGCGGGCAGCTGATCTACGTGCGGGACGGGAAGGTGACCCAGATCGAAGGCGATCCGGCCAGCCCGATTTCCCGGGGCCGGCTGTGCCCGAAGGGGTCCGCCTCCAAAGAGTTGGTCACCCGGCCCGACCGCCTGAAGACGGTGCTCTACCGGCGCCCGCGCGGGAGGAGCTGGGAGCATCTCGACCTCGATACCGCCATGGACATGATCGCCGACCGGGTGCTCGCCGCCCGGTCGGCCGGCTGGCAGGACACCGACGGCAACGGGCAGAAGCTCGCCCGGACCATGGGCTTCGCCAGCCTGGGCGGGGCGACGCTCGATGTCGAGGAGAACTACCTGATGAAGAAGCTCTATACCGCCCTGGGGGCCGTTCAGATCGAGAACCAGGCCCGGATATGACACTCCTCCACCGTCCCCAGTTTGGGGACCTCGTTCGGGAGGGGCGGCGCCACCACGTTCCAGCAGGACCTGGCCAATGCCGACTGCATCGTCATCATGGGGTCGAACATGGCCGAGTGCCACCCGGTCGGCTTCCAGTGGGTGGTGGAGGCTAAGAAACGCGGGGCGACGATCATCCATGTCGACCCGAGGTTCACCCGGACCAGCGCCCTGGCCGACATCCATGTCCCGCTGCGGGCCGGGTCGGACATCGCCTTCCTCGGCGGCGTCGTCCGCTACATCATGGAAAACGGCCGGGAGTTCCGGGACTACGTCGCCAGCTACACCAATGCCAGCGCCATAGTCGGGGACGAGTTTCAAGACACCGAAGACCTCGACGGGCTGTTCTCGGGCTACGACGCCGAGAAGGGCAGCTACGACCCGCAGAGCTGGATGTACAAGGACACCGAGGTGGCGGCGTCCGCTGGCGTGCGCGAGCAAACCGGCACCGCGGTCGGCGAGCAGACCGGGAGCGGCGGGATGGCCACCGGGACTGCCGCCCAGGTCGACCCGACCCTGACCGACCCGCGGTGCGTCTACCAGATCGTGCGGCGACACTTCGCCCGATACACCCCGGAAGTCGTCGAGGAGATCTGCGGGGTGCCGAAGGAGCAGTTCCTGGCCGTCGCCGCGGCGCTCTGCGCCAACTCGGGCCGGGAGCGCACTTCGGCGTTCTGCTATGCCGTCGGCTGGACCCAGCACTCGGTGGGCGTGCAGTACATCCGTACCGCGGCCATCATCCAGTTGCTGCTGGGCAATATCGGGCGGCCGGGCGGGGGGATCATGGCGCTCCGGGGCCACGCCAGCATCCAGGGCTCCACCGACGTCCCGACGCTCTACAACCTGCTGCCCGGCTACCTCCCCATGCCCCACGCCGACCTGCACGGCAACCTGGGCGAGTACATCGGCCGGGACGCCCCGGTCAAGGGCTTCTGGGGCCATGTGGACGCCTACACCGTCAGCCTGCTGAAGGCGTGGTGGGGTGAGTACGCCAATGAAGGAAACCAGTTCTGCTTCGACTACCTGCCCCGCATCACCGGCGACCACTCCGCCTACCAGAGCGTCCTCGGGATGCTCGACGGGACGGTCAAGGGGTACTTCGTCATCGGTGAGAACCCGGCGGTGGGCAACGCCAACGCCGGGCTGCACCGCAAGGCGCTCGCCCAGCTGGACTGGCTGGTGGTGCGCGACCTGGCCGAGGTGGAAACGGCGTCGTTCTGGTACGACGCCCCGGAGATCGCCACCGGCGAGCTGAAGACGGACGACATCGGGACCGAGGTGTTCCTGATGCCGGCCGCCGCTCACACCGAGAAAAAGGGGTGCTTCACCAATACCCAGCGCCTGCTGCAGTTCCGCCACAAGGCGGTGGACCCGCCCGGCGACGCCCGGTCGGACCTCTGGTTCTACTACCACCTCGGGCGGATCATCCGGGCCAAGCTTGCCGGGTCGACCGATCCGAGGGACGCCCCGATCCAGCAGCTGACCTGGGAGTACCCGACCGAGGGACCCTCCGGGGGCGCTGCCGACCCGAGCGATGAGGCCGTGCTGCGGGAGATCAACGGGGTCGGCCCCGACGGGAAGGCGCTCAGCTCGTACACCGAGCTGAAGGCGGATGGTTCGACGACCTGTGGGGTGTGGATCTACTGCGGCTGCTTTGCGGGCGAGGTCAACCGGCCTGCCGCCCGCAAACCGGGGAGCGAGCAGAGCTGGGTGGCGCCGGAGTGGGGTTGGGCGTGGCCGGCGAACCGCCGGATCCTGTACAACCGGGCCTCCGCTGACCCCTCGGGCAAGCCCTGGTCGGAACGGAAGGCCTACGTGTGGTGGGACGCCGAGAAAAAGGAGTGGAGCGGCCACGACGTCCCCGACTTCAAGAAGACGATGCCGCCCGACTACCAACCGCCGGAGGGGGCGCACGCCGAGGACGCGCTCCGCGGCACCGATCCGTTCGTGATGCAGGCGGACGGGCTCGGCTGGCTCTACGTGCCCCACGGCCTGTCCGACGGGCCGCTTCCGACCCACTACGAGCCCGAGGAGTCGCCGTTCGACAACCGGCTCTACCGCCAGCGGGCCAACCCGGCGCGGCAGCGGTTCGACCGGCCCGGGAACCGCTACGCCCCGGTCGGCTCCGAGCCCGGCGCCGAGGTCTACCCGTTTCCGGTCACCAGCTACCGGCTGACCGAACACCACACCGCCGGCGGGATGTCCCGGACCCTGCACTACCTCTCCGAGCTGCAGCCGGAGATGTTCTGCGAGGTGTCCCCCGAGCTCGCCCGGCTGCGCGGGTTGCAGCAGGGCGGCTGGGCGACGATCGTTACCCCGCGGTCGGCCATCGAGGCGCGGGTCCTGGTGACCGACCGGATCCGGCCGCTCACCGTTCAGGGCAAGGTGATCCACCAGGTCGGCCTGCCCTACCACTGGGGGACCCGGGGCCTGGTGACCGGCGACTCCGCCAACGACCTGGCCTCGATGGTGCTCGACCCCAACGTCCACATCCAGGAGTCGAAGGCGGCGCTGTGCGAGGTGCTGCCCGGGCGCCGGCCGCGGGGCCCGGCGCTCCGGGCGCTGGTGGAGCGCTACCGGGTGAAGGCCGGGTTGCCCGCCGATCACGCCGCGACCGGGATGGTGGACCAATGAGCGGGTCACTCGGGCTTGACCCCGCCGGCGGTGCCGGCTGGGAGGACCACCCCGACCGGATGGGGTTCTTCACCGACACCAGCGTGTGCATCGGCTGCAAGGCGTGCGAG
>DAIQBQ010000159.1:0-7083 GCA_036781065.1 Actinomycetota bacterium | reverse complement strand
TTTCCGCGCGGTCCGCGCGAAATCCTGGCTGGGGAGAGGGTACCTGAGCAGTTACCTTTTCTCGGAGCAGATGCCCTTTGCCCGCCGAGCCGGCCGTTCCATGACGGCTAATCGGAAGCGGTTGCCTCCCGGTATGACCCCATCCGGCACCACCAGAGTTCGTCGCCTCGCGGGCACTCCCAGATAGCGACACCCGGGGAGAGGCACGGCCTTAACGGATGTACGTGGAGCGGGCAACGGGGCCGCGGCCGCCCCAAGTGCTCCTCCACTGTTTCCTGTATTCCTCGGGCGACCTCATACATCAACGTATCTTCTCCATAGGAAAGGTCGAGACCAATAATTAGGCGCTGATGACTCTGCACAAAGAAATGGCCGCGCCACCAGACTCCGGGCGTGCTGGGATCGTGATTAAAAGGACTGACGGGTCGGATGAGGCCCTCAATTTCCGCTGGCATCCAGAGGACTTCAACCTCTCCGTCTGCGCGGCTGACCCCTAGATCCGAGGCTACGAGGTCAAAAGCTCGAGTCAGGTTGGCAACCTCGTCTGGGTAGTCCTGACCCGCGGCTGCAGCGAACTCTCGGGCCAACCGTTCGGCGTCGGCATCGGTGCGATCCAATGGAACAATCGTGTCACCGAAGGCACCGTCCGACGGATCATCCTCCATTCCCATCGCCTCATGCTACTGCACCTTGACCCGGTAATGAGCCCAGAAACTACGAATGTCAACGCCGCTGGTGAGGCCCGGGACTTGGGATTTGCAATGGCGTATTGAAGGGCATCCGGAGATGCCGACGACTGACCGTCGATGCAACCGGTGTCGCGTCGTCCAAGGCGCGTCGCCGCGGTAGGGCCTGGGTTCGTCGAAAGAGCCGCCGAGGCAGGTGTTGTTGGAAGAAGGCCGACGATCCACAGATGGCGATCCGGAAGGTGACTGCCACGTGCCGGGCATAGCGCCACAAGGGCTGGAGTGGCGGAGCAACTTTCAACCTGCCGGGGCTCACCCTTTCAATCTGCCGTAGGGTCGGTGTTCCATCTGCCGAAGCCTTTGGCTTGCCCCCCGGGCGTTTTCGGTACTGCGGTACCGCGGATTGGCGATGTGCCCGGTCGCCGTTCTTCCGCCAGAACATCGGCGCGATCGCTCAACAAGCCGGGGCCGGACAGAGGCAGGCGGCGGGCTTGTTCGAGCGTGGCGCGTGCTGACCAACCCGGCCAAGCGTGCTGATCGCCGTCCGGTCTCCTACCTGACCCGAGTCGAGGTCGATGCCGTGCTCGCCGCACCCGACCTGGCGACCCGTACCGGCCGGAGGGAGGCGGACAGCCAGGCGCGAAGCTTCGGTGTCGAGGACTTCCGGCCGGTCTCTCTGGGCCCCCTCAGCGGCCGGCCCCCTCAGCGCCGGCCCCCTCAGCGCCGGCAGCTTCAGCGACCGCCCCCTCAGCGCCCCTTCCGTGCGCGCGGCTTCGGGGGCGGCTCGACCGGGGCAGTGGCAGGCTCCTGCCCAGTGGCGAGGAGTTCGGCCCCGGCCGCCATCCGTGCGTAGGCCGGCGCCAGGACCTCGGCGAGGCTGGCTCCGAGGCCGAGGTCGACCGGGTCGAGCTGGCGCAGGAGGGCGTCGGGAACCATTGCGGCGACCGGGTGGATCCCCAGCTCAGCCGTGCTCGGGCCGGCAGCCCAGAAGCTGCCGAGCGTCTCCTCCAGCGGCCTGGCGGCGACCGGGGCCCATCCAGCCGCGGGCTCCGGGGGAACGTCGTCATCCTGGCGGAGCAGCCGGAGGTTGGCCAGCAGGTTCTCCTTGCTGCGCCCCCGCCACGCCAGGATCAGGAATGGGTCCTCGTCGAAGGCTTCCGCCAGGATGTAGTAGCTGGCGGCGATGTGCTTGCATGGGTTGGCGTAGTCCGGGCAGGAGCACTGCGAAACCAGGTCGCTGCGGGCGGCGGGGAACAGTGACAGCCGGCACGACCGGAAGACGTCCTCGATGTCCTGGGGCATCTCCCCGGCCAGCAGCGTCGCCAGGAACAGCGCCTGGTCGGCCATGGCCTCCTCGGCTTTGCGCCAGTCGCGCTCGGACAGGACCCGGAGCCCGATCGAGACCTGGTAGGGCCGCGCCCGCGACCCCTGCACGCGTGCGGTCACCAGTCCGGCGGCCACCTCGATGTCGAGCACCTGCCCGCTGCGGGCGTAGGACCGGCCCCGGGTGAGCCGGGCGCCCATGTGGAACGACTCCAGGACGCCGATGAAGCGCTGTGACCACCAGGTCTGCCCGATGGCGCCACGCTGGCTCCGGGCCCGGATGCCGTCGGCGGCCCGCCGCGGCCTGCTCGGGGGGTAGTAAGGGCCATCCCAGGCCATCGCCCTAGCCCTCGGACACCGCGTCGGCGCTCAGCGTGACCAGCTGGCGGAGCTGGTCGGTGGAAAGCTCGGTCAGCCAGCCCTCCCCGGCGCCGACGATACGCTCGGCAAGCTCCTTCTTGCGCTCGATCATCTGGTCGATGCGCTCCTCCAGCGTCCCGGCGCAGACGAACTTGCGGACCTGGACGTTGCGCCGCTGGCCGATGCGGAAGGCACGGTCGGTCGCCTGGTTCTCGACGGCGGGGTTCCACCAGCGGTCGAAGTGGACGACGTGGTTAGCGGCGGTCAGGTTGAGCCCGGTCCCGCCCGCCTTGAGCGACAGCAGGAACACGCCCGGACCGCCGTCGTCCTGGAAGCCTGCGACGAGTTCGTCCCGGCTCTTCTTGGTGGTCCCCCCGTGAAGGAAGGCGACCTCTCGCCCAAGCCGCTCCTGGAGATGCGGCTTCAGCATGGCCCCCATCTCGGCGAACTGGGTGAACACCAGGGCCTTCTCGCCCTCGGCCAGGACCTCTTCCAGGATCTCCTCCAGCCGGGCCAGCTTGCCGGAGCGTCCGGGCAGCGGGGAGCGGTCGCCGAGCAGCTGGGCCGGATGGTTGCACACCTGCTTCAGCTTCACCATCGTCGCCAGCACCAGGCCCTTGCGCTCGATGCCCTCCGACGCTTCGATGCGCTCCAACATGTCGTCCACTACGGCCTGGTACAGGGTGGCCTGCTCCCGGGTGAGGTTGCAGAACACCTTCATCTCGACCTTGTCGGGCAGGTCGGCGATGATCGACCGGTCGGTCTTAAGCCGCCGCAAGATGAACGGACCGGTCAGGCGCCGGAGCCGGCCGGCGGCCTCCTCATCGCCGTAGCGCTCCACCGGGAGCGCGAACCGGGTCCGGAAGCCCTTCGGGTCGCCCAGTAGGCCGGGATTCAGGAAGTCCATGATCGACCACAGGTCCGAGAGCCGGTTCTCGACGGGCGTTCCGGTGAGCGCAACCCGCCGCTCGGCAGGGATGGACACGATGGCTCTGGTCTGGCGGGCGTTGCGGTTCTTGATGTTCTGCGCCTCGTCGAGCACCACCCGCCGCCACGGCACTCCCGCCAGCAGGTCCCGGTCCCGGGTGGCGAGGGCGTAGGTGGTCACCACCAGGTCCGCCTTACCTGCTGTGGCGGCGAACCGGGCGCCGGTGAGGCGTTCGGTGCCGTGGTGCACATGGACAGCCAGGGCAGGAGCGAACCGGGCCGCCTCCCGCTCCCAGTTGCTCACCAGTGACATGGGGCACACGAGCAGCGTCGGCTTCGTCCCCCGTCGCCTGCCCGAACGACTGGCTCGGCCACCACGGCGAGGGCCGCCGGTGTTGTCCGGCCTGGCCGCCCCCTGCTGCTCCCGTTCGGCAAGCAGCAGGCTCAGGAGCTGGATCGTCTTGCCCAGCCCCATGTCGTCGGCCAGGCAGGCGCCCAGCCCCAGGCTGTCGTGGAAGGCCAGCCAGGACAGCCCCCGCTGCTGGTACGGCCGCAGGGTGGCGACGAGCCCTGCTGGCACGGCGGCCTCCTGGTAGCGGCGCCCGGGTCCGGCCGTCTCCGGGTTCATCAGGTCGGCCAGTGCACCCTCGCCCACCACGCCCACCACCGGCAGGCCGGTGCTGGCCGGCGCGGCGCCGAGGCCGATGGCCATGGCATCGACGAGGCGCATCTCTCCGGTGCGGGAGCCGTTGCGGAAGAAGCGCAAGGCGCTGGCGACCTCTTCGCTGCGGAGCTCGACCCACTGGCCCCGGACCGCTACCAGCGGCGCCTTGAGCGCCGCCAACCGTTCCAGCTCCTCCACGGTGATGGTCTCGTCCCCGACGGCGACCTGCCACTCGTAGGCGCAGATCCCGTCGACCCCCAGCTGCGACGGGGCACCCGACCCGCCCTCCTGCTTGGGCCGGACGGTCAGGGTGGTGCCCAGCCGGGCCGAGCGCTTTGTCCACCACGGCGGCACGAAGACACCGAAACCGGCCTGCTCCAGCATCGGGGTGGCCTGCGCCAGGAAGCCGTAGGCCTGGGTGGCGTCGAGGTCGCAGGCCTCCGGCCGGGCGGTGCGCAGCGACGCCTGCAGCGGCGGGTACAGGCGACTTGCCCGCCCGAGCCCCGCCAGCAAGGTCTCGACCGGGTCGGCAGCACTCTCGCCGCCGGGCGCCCAGTCGACCTGCCTGCCGGACGACCACACCCGGCCGGCCGGAACGATCACCGACCGGTCCTGCATCGACTGGAGGAGGAACTCGAGGCGCCATGACCCGCCGCCGTCGCCGTTGCCCGCTCCGCCGTTGCCCGCTCCGCCGTCGCCGTTGCCCGCTCCGCCGGCCCGACCGCGGGAGCCGGCCTTCCGCTTCGGGGGAGGGGGCCCGGTTCCGCTGCGCGCGCCGTGGGCACCGTGGGTGACCGGGCCGGTGCCGGCCGAGGGGACGTCGCCGCCGCCGGGGGCCGGCGGTGCGGTCAGCCGGAAGCAGGTCCGCAGCCCGGAGGCGGCCGGGGCGAGGGCGGGGCGGCTCCATGCCTCGAGCCGCTTGCCGAGCTCATGGAGCTGCCTGCCCTGACTCCGGAGCGCAGTCGTTGGGAGTGCGCCGTCGCCGGACCCGAGCGCCCGGACCCAGAGTTGTGCCGCCACGCTGCTGACCGGTCGCCGGGTCTTCACGCTGACGCCGTCCGGCGCGAGGCTGCGCCGGACAGTGGCATCGACCAGCCGGCCCAGCATCGACGCCAGCACTTCCGAGGCTGGCCGCCCGGCGCGGGAGCCGCCAACGGGTTCTGCCCGGCAGAGCGCGGGCATGCCCGCTGCCAGCAGCGCTAGGCGCTCCCGCCCCTCGGGAGTGGCGACGACCGGTTGCCAGCGGGCGGCCAGGCCCGCCTCCTCCGTGCCGACGAGGCCAGGAAGCACCTGGCCGGCGGCGACCGTCGCCAGGGCCAGGTTGGCGACCGTCGCCAGGAAGGTGAGCGAGTGCCCAACGGCGAACCCAGCTGAAGGTGGCGAAGACTCGGGAAGCAGGACCAGGAGGCCGATCGCCTGCTCCGGGGTGGCAACCAGCACCGGGACCTCCCATGGGTCAAGGGAGAGGTCGTCCGGGGCTTTGGCGACGTCAAGCATCAGCTGCGGCGACGGCTGGGGGCCGGTCGGGCTGGAGGGAAGCAGCAGGGTGAGGCTCCCGGCTGCCAGCCCGGCCGGATCCACGCCGTGGGCGGTGAGGGTTTCGCTGAGCGCCACGGCGTCGAGGGCGAAGGGATGAGGCCGGCTTCGTGGGACCTTGGCCGGCCGGCCTCCACGGCGGCGAAGGGGAGCCTGGCGGGCCCCGTCCTCGGCCCATATGCACAGCGTTTCTGCGGACGACCACAGTCCGTGAAAGGCGATCACCGCTGCGCCGGCCTTCTGCTCGGGCCCCCCGTGCGGAGGCGCCCCGCCCAGGCGGCACGGGCCCGAATCTCATCCATGTGATTCATGTTCTCAGCGCCGGGCTCCGGCGGTCAACATCGCGAAATTAGCCATCGACAGGCCGGACCGAGGATCAAGCCCCGGAGAGCCCCCCTTGCCCGCTGACCTCCAGGCACGGCCCAGGATGCCGGACGATCCGTGCCGTGTTCCGCCCGACCCCGCGACCGCGGCAGGCGCCTTGATTCAACGTCCATAGACGTTGACTATTGGGTATGCGTACGGTGCCAGCAGGTGAGTTCAAGCAGAAGTGCCTGGCGCTCCTCGACGAAGCTGGCCTCTCGGGCGAGGCGATCCTCATCACCCAGCGAGGGAGGCCCGTTGCCCAGTTCGCTCCGGTCCCGGCCAGCCAACGTGGCGACTGGCGGGGCGCACTTCGGAACCGAGGAAGGATCGTCGACGACTTGGTCGCTCCGGCAAGCGATCTCGACGAATGGGAGGCCTTGCGGGCTTGAAGGTGCTGCTCGATACCCATCTCAGGTTGTGGACGAGGAACGCGGGATCACAGACAAGGTTGAAGAGGTCATCGAAGCGGCGGCCAGGATCGCTGGTCGCCCATTGGTACAGCTTCGTCTGCATCCCGAGTACCCGCCGCTCGGCCTCATCGAGGTCGGGCCACGATGCTCCGGTGTTCACCAGCGACCTCCCCGGTCAGCTTGGATGCTGCGAACTCGCTGGGGCCCTTCGCCATGTGGACGGCTCTCCCGCCCTCGGACTACTACGGCCCCTCCGCCTCAGCAGGGGCCATCGGCCGGCAACGAGCCTTCCTGCTGGCCGGCTGGCAGCCGGCCAGGTTGGGAGCCGTCGGGGTGGTTCCCACGTTCACCATCGACCGTTCGACGGGCGAGGTGCCCAGCTATGCCCCGGGCAACATCGCCATGCCTACGCCGCAGGCCTTCGGCATGGCCTCCCGGCAGGCGACGATTACCCACCAGGGAGTTCCCCGGGGTGGGCGGGTGCGCGTTGCGGCCCAACCCAGATCCGCCAGGTTCGAGTTGGTGGAGTCTCCTTGAGGGGCGTTCGGTCGCTGGTTTCTCACGTACACCTTCCCGTCGTGCTTGCCGGGCACGGATCATCTGGCAGGGCTGGTCCGTCCCGTCGTTGTTAGGGCTGCTTGCCACCCTTCCGCCCGTTCTTGCGGTCAGGCTGCCCTCAGCTTCATCGGCCCGCTGCGACGGGCCGGAGGCGGCGTCCTTTCATCACCGCACGGTCGGTGGCGCCTCGTGGCGCTCGATGTCCCACGACCAGGTCTGCAGCGGTGCCGTGGCACACAGCTCGGGCTTGACC
>DAIQBQ010000158.1:0-7129 GCA_036781065.1 Actinomycetota bacterium | reverse complement strand
ATATCCGGCGTGGCCTCCCCCCTCCGGTCCGCCCGCATCGCCGCCCTATGGCCCGCCGCCCGCCCCCTGGTCGCCGGGGTCGCCATCAGCCGGCCAGCCCCCCAGGGCCGGCCAGCCCCCCAGGGCCGGCCAGCCCCCCACAGCCGGCCAGTACCCCCCGGCGGCACCCCCCGCCGGCCAACCGCCGTCCTGGGCCCCACCGCCGGAGCCGTACGGGCAGCCACCCTCGTGGCCCCCTCCCTACGCGCCCGCACCTCCCGGGCCGGATTCCACGCCACAAAAGACGTCACGCCAGCCGATGCCCCCGTGGGCGAAGGGAGTCGGGGCGGCTCTCGCCGTGGCGTTGGTCGTCCTGATCGTCGTCGCTGCTCTCGGGGCGCTCCGCAACAACACGACGACGCTCCTCCCGCCGAACGCCGACGCCGGCCTGCGCACCGCCTCCCGCACACCGGCCAGCGGGACTGCCCCGGACCTCGATATCCGGGCGGCACTGCGGGCGGTCGAACCGGGCGTCGTCGAGATCGTCGCCAGCAGCACCGGGAAGGGTCTCGGCACCACGCCCACCAACACCGTCAGCGAGGCGGAGGGCACGGGGATGATCCTGGACGCCCAGGGCGACATCCTCACCAACGCCCACCTGGTGACCGGTGCAGGAACGATCCAGGTGCAGCTGTTCGGCACCGCGGCGATCTACACGGCCCGGGTGCTCGGCGTGGACGTGGCCGACGACGTCGCCGTTCTCAAGATTGACAACCCTCCGGCGCTGACGCCCGTGCCGCTCGGCCATTCCTCCAACGCCAACATCGGCGACCCGGTCGTCACGGTCGGCAACGCCCTGGGCCTCGACCCGGGCGGGCCCTCGGTCACCTCCGGGCTGATCTCCGGGCTTGATCGCTCCGTCGCCACGTCTACTCCCGACGGCAGCGACCTGCGGCTCGCCCGGATGATCCAGACCGACGCCGCGATCAATCCCGGCGACTCCGGCGGCCCGCTGGTCGGCGCCGGCAATCAGGTGATCGGGATGGTCACCTTCCTCGCCAATGCTGCCAACGGCGCACCGGCCCAGGGCATCGGCTTCGCCATCGCCATCGACTCGATCACCCCGCTGATCAGCAGCCTGGAGAAGGGCGTCGTGCCAACGATCAAGCAGGGGTTCCTCGGCGTCAACGTCTTCGACGCCGAGACCGGCGGGGCACAGGTGCAGTCCGTCGTCCCCGGGTCGCCGGCGGGGCGGGCCGGCATCGAGCCCGGCGACATCATCGTCGGCGTCAACGACCAGGCGGTCGGCAACGGGGGCGACCTGGGCGACCTGATCTCGGCCATCGCTCCCGGCAAGAAGATCACGCTCCGCTACGCGCGGAAGGGCAGAGTCGAAACCACCACCCTCAAGCTGACGGCCAAGCCGACGGCGTCGCCGAGCTGAACAGCTCTGTCCCGGATAGCACCAGCTGGTGGTCGACGACTGCTGCGCCATGCTCGACGCGGTGGCCATTCCCATCGGCCGGTTTGGGGCCGACATCCGCATCCAGGTCAAGGCCGATCCCCGGGTCGAGGCGCTCTGCGCCCTGACGTGTGGTCAGTCGGTCTTCTCTGGGAGGACCATTTCACCACACGTGCGACGACGAGCGGTCGGGGGTTGACGCCGGGCCCACCGCTCAGGCGTCTCGCGCTCCTCGTGGGTCAGCACCAGCGCCGCCTTTGGTCTGCCCCTTGTGCCCAGGAGAGGAACATAAGCTGACCCACGCTTCAAACGCGAGCCTCGTATTGACTCAGCACACTAGCTCCGCCAGGCCTGAAGGATCTGAATCTGCACGGACGAGTCAAATCTCAGGCCGCAAGGCCGGTGTCGACGATGAGCTCGCGGAGGGCCTCATCGAGGTCCCGCCAGGCCCGCTCACGCCACCGGGGCCCCTGTGCTGATCTCCGGCGGGAGTGCCGGATCCACGTCGCACCCCTCGCTACGCCTTTGTGTCTAAAAACGGTCATATATATGGGTTTCGCACAAGGCACACAAACGGCGGAGCCTGCGCACCCTTCTGGGCAGTATGAGGATCGCCCGCTAACACTACGAGGGTCCGCAGGAGTTTTGTGGATCGCTACACACAATAATGAGGGCCCACGATCCACAAAACACTCGATGCTCAGGGCGCCCTGGTGCAGGCTGCCTCGTTGGGGCGTGGACGTGGGCGTAGACGTGGGCGTAGACGTGGGCGAAGGCGTCGGCGGAGACGATCTCGTGGCCATGGCCGGCCAGCCCCTCGTAGAAGAAACCCTTGGCCACCAGCTGCCGGCGCATCACCCGAGTTTCGAGGGGAGAGCCTCGAGGATCATTCCGGCCAGGCACCCCACCTCCTGCGCCACGGGCAAGGGCAACGGCGCACTGCTCATCCGTCAGCCCCGTCGATCGCGAGCTTCGCGGGCCGACTTTCTGCCGGCTCACCTAGCCTAGCTCAGCACCCGCTTCTTGAAGCCCCCTATCCCCAGCCGGAGGAAGAGCAGGCTCAGACCGATGAGCACCGGGTAGATCACGTACAGGTGCATGTGCGACTCGGTCGTGAGCGCCGCCCGGAAGCCCTCGGTGATATAGACCAGCGGGTTGATCAGCACGACGGTCTGCAGCCAGGCCCATGCCCCCAGCTTTACCGGCGCCAGCGCCGTCCAGGCGTAGTAGGTGCCGCCCAGGAACACCATCGGGATGATGATGATGGCGAACAGGCTGGGCACCTGGCGAGGGTCGAACCGGGTCCCGATCGTGAGCCCGAGGGCCGCGGTGCACACGCAGCAGACCGGGATCATGGTCAGCAGGATCGCCCAGTGCACGGTCAGGTGCGGCTGGATGTTGGAGGCGTGGACGTAGGCGGCGATCGGGAACACCACCGCCGCCGCGATGAGCCCCTGGATCGCCCCGGCGACCACTTTGCCGATGGCGACCCCGGCCACCGGCAGCGGGGCGAGGATCCGGTCCTCGATCTCTTTGGTGTAGCCGAACTCCTGCACCATCGGTAGGGCGACCGCCTGGATCCCCTGGAACAGGATCGCCAGCCCGACGACGCCGGCGATCAGGATGGTGGCGAAGGCCGACTCGCCGGCCGGGCTCCCGCTCCCCACCCCCTGGCCGATCTTCGGGAACACGTACAGGAACACGAACACCAGCAGGAACGGCTGGATGATCGTGCGCGGGATGAACTCGTTCAGGTTCTTCTTGAGCACCGCCAGGTCCCGGTAGAGGAGCGCGACGAAGGCGGACTTGCTCGCCTGCGCCGCCGACCGGCCGGGCACCGGCCCCCGGGCGGTGGCCGTTTCTGGAGCGGTCACGGTAGCCATCAGTCGCGCAGCTCCTTTCCCGTGAGGTTGATGAAGACGTTCTCCAGGGTCGGCTCGGCCACCGAAAGATCACGCACGACGAAGCCCCCCAGTTCGGCAACGTTGACGACCTGCGGCAGCACCCCGGTGGCCCCGGCGACATGCAGGTGCAGCTTGCCGTCCATCTGCCGGGTGTCGACCACTCCCCGGACTTCCCGGGCAAGCAGGGCGGCGAGGGCGGCGAGGTCGCCGTCGGCGGTCACCGTGACGACGGTCTCGGCGCCGACCGAGGCCTTCAGTCCCTTCGGCGTGTCGAGGGCGAGCACCTTGCCGTGGTCCATGATCGCCACCCGGTCGCACAGCTGGTCGGCCTCCTCCATGTAGTGCGTGGTCAGCAGGATCGTCTGGCCCTGCCCGTGGAGCTCGCCGAGGATCTCCCACAACGCCAACCGGCTCTGCGGGTCGAGCCCGGCCGTCGGCTCGTCCATGAACAGGATGGTCGGGCTGTGCATGATCGACCGGGCGACCATCAACCGTTGCGCCATGCCGCCGGACAGCGCGAACACCGAGGCCTTGCCCCATTTCGACAGGTGGAACTGGGCGAGCAGCCGGTCGGCCGCGTCGTGCGAGGCCTTGCGCGACATACCGAAGAACCGGCCGTGGAAGTACAGGTTCTCCCAGCAGCTGAGCGACCGGTCGAGCGTGTTCTGCTGGGTCACCAAACCGATCGTCTGCTTGGCCAGCGCCGGGTGGGCGACGACGTCGACTCCCCCTACGACCGCCTTGCCCGAGGTCGGGATCACCCGGGTCGTCAGCATGCCGGCCGTCGTCGACTTACCAGCCCCGTTCGGGCCGAGCAGGCCGAAGATCTCCCCCCGGCATACCGACAGGTTGAGCTTGTCGACCGCTGGGATGTCCATCTTCGGGTACTTCTTGGTGAGGTCCTGGGTGCTGATGACCTCCTCGGCCAGGACGTCGGCGGGAACCTCCGGGAGGACGTCGCCGGCGGTTTCAGTGGGCTGCGGCATGTGCCTTCCTTTCTTCTGCCAGACATCCCGCGTAGGCGTGCAACCGTTGCAGGCCTGCCATCAACCCGGCGTAGGCGTCGTCGCCCAGAGCGGCGCGGACGTTCGCATCCATCTCGGCGGCGACCACCGCCAACTGCGCCAGCATCTGCTGGCCGGCGACCGTGACCACGATGCGGGTCACCCGCCGGTCCAGTGGGTCACGGTGACGCTCGATCAGCCCCTCACGCTCCAGGCGGTCGATGTGGCGGACCAGGGTGGGGCCCTCAACACCCATCCGGTCGGCGAGCTCGCGCTGGGACGTGGACTCGCCGGCCGAGCGCAGGACGATCCAGGTCGTGAGGCTCCCGCCGGCCTCGGACAGCCTGGCATCGAACTCCGCCCGCACCGCCTTATCGGTCTTGGCCAGCTGCCTCCCGAGAAAAACTTCCATACCTAATGATTAGCATGCGATTCGTTAGCTGGCAAGGCGCGCACACAGCAGGCGGGTTCAGGCGTCAGTCGCAGGCCTCCAGGGTGGCCGAGACGGTGATCGCCACGTTGCCGCCGAGCGCCAACGACACCGGGCAACCTTCCTTCGCCGCCTGCGCCAGCTTCTGGAACAGGTCGGCGTCGCAGTTCGGGATGCGCCCGGTGGTCGACAGCTGCATCGAGGTGATCTTCCAGTTCCCTGCCCGCTGATCGAAGGTGCAGGTGGCCTCGGTGGCCAGCCGCTCCGGGACCTGGCCGGCCTGGCTCAGCTCGTAGGCGAGCGCCATGCAGTAGCAGGAGGCGTGGGCGGCGGCGATCAGCTCCTCCGGGCTGGTCTGCCCCCCGGCCGCTTCGGTGCGCGAGTGCCAGGAGACCGGGAGTGGGCCGAAGGCGCCGGTGCCAAGGGTCATCACTCCCTTGCCCCGCAACAGGTCGCCCGTCCAGACGGTCTCGGCATGGCTCCTCATCGGTACCCCTCCTTCGTCTGCGCAGCTCCGATAGGGAAAACCTTACCCCCGAGCTGGCGGTCCGAGGGAATCCGGCGGGATGGCGTGGGACACTTGCGACGTGGACGGCTTCGATGCCGAGCTCTACCTGCGCATGGCAGGCGAGCACCTGCTGGCTGATGGCGGGAGCGGGCCGTGGGGCAGCGAGTTGAACGACGCAGCGAGGGCCCTCCTCGCCGTCGGTGCGATCGACCTGGCCACCGCCCGTGCGGTGTGCGACGACTACGCCCTGGCCCTCTCGCTCCGGGGCCGTGGCGCGCCGGTCGGGTGGGGAGGGGCCGCCGCCCCACCGCCCGCCCAGGGCCAGCTCCCAGTCGGGCCGCGCATTGTTGCCTGCGAACGGGCCATTCCCCAGTCGTGGGGCCTGCTGACCGTCCATTACGCCGTGCTGCGCTCCGATGCCACCATGCTCAAGGTGTCGTTGGCCCGCGACGCCATCCAGGCGGGCAAGCGTGGCGGCCGAGGCACCCGCTTTGGGGGCGGTGCTGTTGCCGCCTCCGGCTGGCACCCCCCGACAATCTCGGTCGCCGACGACAGGGGCACCTCGACCACGGCGACCTTCACCACCGGCGGGGGCTCGGATCTTGAGTGGGAAGCGACCTACACCGCCCGGCCCGGCCTCGCCCAGGACGCCGGATGGATCGAGCTGCTGGGCGAACGGGTCGTGTGCACCGAGCGCCCGGCGCACGGGGAGGTCATCGTCGAAGCGATCCCGGGCGACCCGGCCCACCGGTTCCTGTGGCACCAGGTCGGCCGGAGTAGCTTCAGGCCCGGCGAGGTCGTCGACCTGCCAGCCGTGGTGGACGCCCTTGAGGCCTGCGGCAGCCTCGCTGCGGGCGATCCCGACGCCGCCGCCGCGCAGTCGGTGGCAACCGCCCTCCAGGGCACGGTCTTCCCGTTCGCCCCGGGGGGTCCGCCCGCTGGGATGGGGGGACCGGTCGGCTCGCTCCCCGAACCGTGGCGGTCCATGCTGAAAGGGCGCGGCCGCGCAGGGGGGGCTTTGGGCTCGGTCGTCGTCGACGTGCGGACACCGGTCTTCGACGGGATCAGCGCCGGGCTGATGGTGCTGGACTCCAACGAAAGTGGGTTCTCGCTCGACGTCGAACTCAGCGGCCCGGTGGCCTACCAGCGGCCATACATGGGAGCAATCGACCGGGTCGACGTCAACTGGCAGGCAACCGACGACCGCGGGAACCACTATCTCGGCGGGATGGGCCAGTGGCACTCGAGCGACCGCGGTTCGGGCGGGGCTGTTCAGTTCTGGCCGGCGCTGGACCCGAAGGCACGGTGGCTCGACCTCGCCGTCTCGACCATCCGCACCCGGGCGGTCGTGCGGGTGCAGTTAGCCTGGGATCGATGGCAATGAGTGAGTGGTGGGCCGGGCTCGCCCCGGCCGAGGCCCTGATCGAATGCAACGGAACCGACCACCGGCTTCGCTGGTCGGAAGGGGCGCTGGAGACCCTGGATCACGGCGACCCGGAGAGCGAGCGGGCGCTCGCCGCTATCGGCGCCACCCCGTGCCCGTGCATCGAGACACTCGACGCATGGACGGCGCACGCCACCGACCTGCGGGTCCTGACGCTGGCGCCGCGGGGGCCGTTCGAGGGGCTGGTGCCGGTGCAGCTGGGTCGGGGCCGGGTGGCCGGCCTCAACGCCTCCCACGCGGCCCGTCGCGTCACCCAGGGGGCGTCCAGAGGTTGGGCCACCAGTGCTGGAGGAGGTATGGCCACCGGCGCTCAGGCCGGGGGCCGTACGGTCTACCGCGGGGTGCGGCCGCTGCGACCGGGGGGACCGGTTGCGGGGTCACCCGTCCCGCAGCAACCG
>DAIQBQ010000157.1:0-7148 GCA_036781065.1 Actinomycetota bacterium | reverse complement strand
GCTGGCTGGGCCGCCGGGCGCGCCACGACGTCGCCACCGCCCTCGGGCTGGTGCTGATGCTCGGCACCGGGGCGCTGTTCCTCAGCTTCACCACCCAGTACGCCCCGGAGATCTACGCCCTGCTGTTCGGCGAGGTGCTGGGGGTCAGCCGCTCCGAGGTGCTGCCCATCGCCGCCCTCGGGCTGGTCTGCATCGCAGCGATCGCGGTGGCCTACCGGCCGCTGCTGGTGTCCTCGGTGCTGCCGGAGGCGGGCGAGGCCCGCGGCGTCAGCCGGGGGCGGATGGAGCTGTACTTCCTGGTTGTGGTCGCCGTTGCCACCGCGATGACCGTGCCGGTGGTCGGGGCGCTGCTGATCTTCAGCCTGATGATCGGGCCACCGGCTGCGGCCCGCTCGTTCTCCGCCCGGCCGGGCCGGGCACTGGTGCTCTCGGCGGCGATCGCCCTGGCGGTGGTGTGGGTGGCCGTCGCTGCCTCCTACCTCAGCAACTGGCCGGTGGGATTTTTCGTCGGGACGCTGAGCGCGCTCTCCTACGTTGCCGGCCGGAGCTGGCAGGCGGTCGCTAGCGGGCGGTCTCGCTCGTCCCGAGCAGCGTGACGACGAACAGGGCGAAGGTCACCACGTGCACCACGGTGCACCAGATGCACAGCTGGTCGAGAGTGAACAGTTCGGTGTAGACCAGGTAGAGCACGAACGCGATCCCGGCGCCGGCGGCGACCAGCCGGCCGATGCGGATGCGTGGGTCCTGGCTCGCCCAGGCGGCCGGGAGATGGAGCGGGGCGATGGTGAGGAAGTAGAGCAACCCAAGCAGCGCCACCGGGATGCCGATGATCTTCGACTGGGCGCTGGTGGTCACCGCGGCGCAGTTGACGAAGCCGGTGTCCGAGCACACCAACCGCACCTGGGTGTCGAAGTGGGCGATCGTGAGGTAGGTCGCCACCGCCAGGCCGGCGAGGCAGAGCAGCGGGGCCGCCACGGTGAGCCACCTGGGCGGCGTGGTGCGGGTGGCCTGCCGCCTGCCTGCGGCGACCCCGGTCATGGCCTGGGCAGGCGCTTGACCAGGCCCTGGATCACCGGGTCCTCGCAGACCGGTGCGGGTTTGTTGCCGGTGATGCCACAGAAGGCGGCGGTCAGCCAGTTCGCCGTCCCGTCGAGGTTCTGGCCTACCCCCCTGCCGGAGGCCGCCGCCGCGGCGATCTGCTGCCAGGTCAGCCCCTCCAACTGGGTGGCATCGTAGGAGGCCCCGCTCAGGACCCACTGGTTGCCGATGTCCATGAAGGGGATCGTTGTCGAGTTGGAGCCCTGAGGCAGCGTCGGCGGGGCGTCGTAGGTGTCGAACAACGCGTTGTCGCTGCTGCTCAATGATTCGAGCGGCTTGTGGCTGCGGGTCTCCGTCTCGACCGGGGTGAAGGACAAGGCGGTGCTGGTGTAGGTGACCCCGGTGAAGTCGAGCGTGTGGATGTTCTTGATCGTCTCCCCGGTGTCGGCGGAGATCAGGAAGTGCAGGCCGGTGAAGCTGCCGAAGCGGGAGAGGGCGACGGCCATCGGCCAGCGCTCGGTGGCACAGAAGGGGCAGTACAGGGCCCCGACGTAGAGCACGCGGGGGAGGTCTGTGGCCGTGTCCGTGAGCGCGGGCGGGTTGCCGTTGGGCAGCAGGAACGGCACCGCGACGCCGCCGTCTCCCACCCTGTCCAGCACGCTCTTGGCGACGTTGGTGATCTGGCTGACCACCGCCGGGCTGGCGGCGCTGATCCCCGAGCCGCCCACCGGCTTCGGCTTCTTGACGACCTTGATGCCGACGAACACGCCCACGATCACGACGACCAGGCCGATGCTGACCCAGGTGGCGAGGAGGTTGCGCTGGTGCCGCTGGCGGCGTTCCTCGGCGGCCCGTGCCCGCTCGGCAGCGGCCTCAGCCCTTGCCCGTCGCTGCGCTGCCGCCTCGGCCCGGGCGGCGGCGGTCTCGGCGGCGGTGGGGCCGACCTCGATCTTCTTGCGGTGCTGCCCGCTGCCCGGCTTGCGCGGGGTGGCCCGCGGCACGGACCGGGCGCGCGCAGGCTCCTCGGCCTCGCCGCTTCCGGCGTTCTCGGGCGGGTCGGTCATGGTGGGCCATTGTACGGGGACCACCCCGGGCCGGATGGGTCTTGGCTGTGTCCCGGCTGTGGTCCCCCCTGGCCCGGGCCGGGCGGGCGGCCCTTGTGTGTAACCAGTGGTGCTATAACGCGGTCGTTTACACGCAAGGAGAATGGAGCCACACGGTTATGTAGTGTTGATATGCTTTGCGATGTGAAAACACCCAAGGGCTCGCCCGACCAGAGGCTGCGGGCTCTTGCTGCCCGGCAGTACGGAGTCGTCAGCCGTGAGCAGGCCCTCGCCGCCGGGCTCCCTCCGGACGCGATCACCTGGCGGCTACGGGCGGGGGAGTGGACCCGGGTCCTGCCGGTCGTGTACGCGCTGGCGGGGACGCCGGGAGGGTGGCCGCGGCCTCTGATGGCGGCACAGTTGTGGGCTGGCCCGAGTGCGGTCGTGTCGCACCGCGCGGCGGCGGGGCTGTTCGAGTTGCAGGGGGTGCCGATTGGAACCGTGGAGCTGCTGACCACGGCCAGCCGTAGTTACGCGCCGGCTGGCATCAAGCTGCACCGCAGCGGATTGCTTTCGCGCCGGGAATGGGGACTGAAGGGACAGTTCCGGGTGACGAGCCCGATCAGGACGCTCATCGACCTTGCCGCTGTGGTCGACCCGATCACCTGGGAGGTGGCGGCCGAGAGCGCCTTCCGGAAGGACGACACGATCCTGTGCCGGCTTGCGGATCGGGTTGCCGAGCTTTCGCCGATCGGCTGGCGTGGGCTCCCGACGATCCGCGCGTTCCTCGCCTCCCGGGACCCGAACGCGGCCCCCAGTGAGTCGTTCCTCGAAACGCTCTTCCTCCACCTCTTCGCCGACTGCGGGCTGCCGGATCCCGTGCGTCAGTACGAGGTCTACGACGAGGACGGCTACATCGTCCGGATCGACTTCGCCTTCCCGGCGATCAAGCTGGCGATCCTTACCGACGGCTACGAGACCCATATGGGCCGGCGACCGTTCGAGCGCGATCGCCGGACCGCGAACCGGTTGGCGCTCCAGGGCTGGATGGTGCTCTATATCACCTGGAAGCGCCTTATGGAAGAGCCGGAACCGGTGAAGACCGAGCTTCTCGCGGCCCACGCGGCCAGGGTCGCCGCCTCGTGAGAGGGCTTGATCCGGGAGCGGTGCTGGGTCTATCATCCACCCCTAGTTACACGACTGTCATTACTTTTCCCGACCTCCAGGGGCCAGCCAACTTGAGCTTCGTCCACCTCCATTCCCATTCCGAGTACTCGATGCTCGACGGGGCGAGCCGGATCCCGAAGATGTTCGAGCGGGCGAAGCAACTGGGGATGCCGGCGGTGGGGCTGACGGATCACGGCGTGATGTACGGGGCCATCCCCTTCTACCTCGAGGGCCGGGCGACCGGGGTCAAGCCGATCGTGGGCATCGAGGCCTACGTGGCCCCGCGCAGCCGGTTCGACCGCCCCGCCCACCGGGAGACCGCCTACCACCACCTGACCATGCTGGCGGCCAACCCGGCCGGCTACCGCAACCTGATGCAGCTGTCCTCGCTGGCGTTCCTGGAAGGGTACGACTCCCGCTCCCGGCGTCCCCGGATGGACCGCGAGCTCCTTGGGCGCTACTCCGACGGGATCATCGTGCTCTCCGGCTGCCTGTCCGGCGAGGTCCAGAAGAACCTGGTCGCCGGCAAGCCGGACGAGGCCCGAAAAGTGGTGGCCGAGTACCGGGAGATCTTCGGCGACCGCTACTACCTGGAGGTCCAGTACCAGGGCCTGACCCAGCAACCGCCGCTCAACGAGCAGCTGGCCGAGATCGGGCGGGAGATGAACATCCCGCTGGTCGCCACCAACGACTCCCACTACACCCACAAGGACGATGCCGGGGCGCACGACATCCTGCTGTGTATCCAGACCGGCAAGGAGCTGGCCGACACGGACCGGATGCGTTTCGACACCGACCAGTTCTACCTGAAGAGCCGGGAAGAGATGGACGCCGCCTTCCCCGAGTACCCGGAGGCGGTCGAGAACACGCTGGCGGTGGCCGAGCGGTGCAGCATCGACATCCCGCTGCACAACATGCTGCTGCCCGACTTCAAGGTGCCCGAGGGCGAGACGCTGGCCTCCTTCCTGTACAAGGAGACCGAGAAGGGTGTGCGCCGCCGCTATGCCGACGTGACCCCCGCGATCCTGGACCGGATGCGCCACGAGCTCGGCGTCATCGAGCAGATGGGTTTCCCCGGCTACTTCCTCGTTGTGGCCGACTTCGTCCAGTGGGCCAAGCGGCAGGGGATCCGGGTGGGGCCGGGGCGGGGCTCGGCCGCCGGGTCGCTCGTCTCCTACGCCCTGGGCATCACCGCGCTCGACCCGATCCGCTGGAACCTCGACTTCGAACGGTTCTTGAACACCGGCCGCAAGTCGATGCCCGACATCGACATCGACTTCGACGAGCGCCGGAGGGGTGAGGTCATCCGCTACGTCTCCGAGCGCTACGGCGAGGACCGGGTTGCCCAGATCATCACCTTCTCGACCATCAAGGCCAAGCAGGCGCTGCGCGACGCCGCCCGGGTGCTCGGGCTGCCCTACTCGATCGGCGACCGGCTGGCCAAGATGTACCCGCCGGCGATTCTCGGCAAGGACGCGCCGTTCCAGGCCTGCTTCGACAAGAACGTGGAGTGGCCGAAGAACACCGGCCGCAACGACGCCTTCCCGAACGCCGCCGAGCTCAGGAAGGCCTACGAGGAGGACCAGGTCTCCCGGGAGGTGATCGAAGCCGCCCGCAAGCTGGAGGGGCTACGCCGGCAGCACTCGATCCACGCGGCGGGGGTGGTGATCGGCCGGGAGCCGCTGGTCAACCACGTGCCGCTGCAGAAGACCGACGCCGACGGCGAGATCGTCACCCAGTACGAGCAGGCGATCGTCGAGCAGATCGGCCTGCTGAAGATGGACTTCCTCGGGCTGCGCAACCTGACGGTCATCGAGGACGCCCTCGCTCACATCAAGGCGAACCAGGGCATCGTGGCCGACGTCGATGGCGCCCCACTCGACGAGCCGAAGGTGTTCGAGCTGCTCCAGCGGGGGAGCTCCTCGGGGATCTTCCAGATGGAGTCGCCGGGGATGACCCGGCTGCTGCGCCAGCTCCACCCGGACCGTTTCGAAGAGATCGCCGCCCTGATTGCCCTCTACCGGCCAGGCCCGATGGACGAGATCCCGCGCTACCTCAAGGCCAAGCAGGACCCGTCCTCGGTCACCTACCTGCACCCGCTGCTGGAGCAGGTGCTGGGCGACACCAACGGCGTCATCGTCTACCAGGAGCAGGTAACCAAGATCCTGCAGGTCGTCGGCGGCTTCACGCCGGAGGCGGCCGACATGGTCCGGTACGCCATCGGCAAGAAGAAGTCCGAGGTGATGGCCAAGTCGAAGGACTCCTTCGACGAAGGGGCGCAGAAGTCCGGGCTGACGGCGAAGGAGGCGCAGGCGCTGTGGGACCTGATCAAGCCCTTCGCCGGCTACTCGTTCAACCGGGCGCACGCCAACGGCTACGCGCTGGTCGCCTACCAGACGTCGTGGCTGAAGGCGCTCTACCCGGTCGAGTACATGGCGGCGCTGCTCACCTCGGTGAAGGCCAACCCGGACCGGATGCGCTCCTACCTCGGGGAGTGCCTCAACCTGCAGATCAAGGTGCTGCCGCCCGACGTCAACTCCTCCCAGCTCGACTTCTCCGCCAAAGGCAAGGAGATCCTGTTCGGCCTGTCCGCCATCCGCAACGTCGGCGAGTCGGTGGCGGAAGCGATCGTCAGCGCCCGCAAGGCCGGGTACGCCAGCTTCCACGACTTCTGCCGCCGGGTCCCGGCGACGGCGCTCAACAAGAAGGTGATCGAGTCGCTGGCCAAGGCCGGGGCCTTCGATGCCCTGGGCGTCGACCGGTCGTCGCTGGTCGGGCGGGACGCCAAGGGGGGCCTGTCGGTGAGCGAGCAGGCGGCCCGGGTGATCGAGGCGACGATGGCCAACCGCCGCTCGGAGGACGCCGGCCAGTTCTCGCTGTTCGGCGGAGGAGACGACGCCGGCAACGCTGAGCAGGAAGCCGCGCACTCCCACTTCGGCGAACAGCTCGTGCCGGGCGACCTGCCCCAGTCCGACCTGCTTGCCGCCGAGAAGGAGATGCTCGGCTTCTACGTGTCCGAGCACCCGCTGGCCGGGCTGACCTCTGCGCTGCGCTACCAGGCCGACGCCGAGGTCTCCGACCTGGCCGACGTGCCCGACGGCACGGTCAAGACTGTGGGCGGCATCCTCTCCAAGCTCGACCGCAAGTACACCAAGAAGGGCGAGCTGATGATGGTCGGGACCCTTGAGGACATGAAGGGGTCGGTCGAGATCCTGATCTTCCCGGCGACGGTCAATGAGACCCCGGCAGAGCTGCTGGCGGTCGACAGGGTCGTGCTGCTCAAGGGCCGGGTTGACGCCCGGGATGACGCCGCCAAGCTGGTGGTGCTCAGGGTGTCGCCGGTCGATGTATCCGGGGCGGCCAACCCGCTCAAGATCAAGATGTCGGTTGCGGCCTGCACCCCGGACCGCATCGAGCAGCTGAAGTCGATCCTTGCCGCCCACCCCGGCCCCTCGCCGGTGCTGCTCCACCTGGGCGGCAAGGACAAGACGACCGTGCTGAAGCTCGGCGGCGACTTCTGCGTCGAGCACCGCAACGGGCTGCGCGCCGAAATCCTGTCGGTCCTGGGGGCGGAGGCGCTGACCGTCTGACCGGCCAGCGCCGGCGAGTACGCTGGGATCAAATGCCCTGCGTGGAATGCGGCAAGATCCAGACCGACCCGGCCAAGGGGAAGTCGCCCTGGGCCCGGCTGGTCACCGGCGGTGAGCAGGTCCTGCTCTGCCCCGAGTGCCAGGCGGCCGACCCCAGCTGGCGCTCCCGGTCCGACCGCTGCCCGGCGTGCGGGAGCACCCGGCTGTCGATGATGCTCGGCTCCATGGTCTGCCGGGCGTGCGGGGCCATCGGCCCCAGCTAGCCCTGTCTTCCGCACATGAGGTCGGGTAGGTCCTCCGGGCCTCAGGC
>DAIQBQ010000156.1:0-7187 GCA_036781065.1 Actinomycetota bacterium | reverse complement strand
AAGGGCGTGATAGCCGCCGTCGACGTGGATGATCTCGCCGGTGATCCCTTTCGACCAGTCCGACAGCAGGAATGCCACGGTGCGGGCGGTGGGCAGCGGGTCCTTCAGGTCCCAGCCCAGCGGCGAGCGGCTGTCCCACATGTCGGCCAGCACCTCGAAGCCGGGGATCCCTTTGGCCGCCATGGTGCGCAGCGGGCCGGCCGACACCAGGTTGACCCGGATCCGGTCCGGGCCCAGGTCGCGGGCCAGGTAGCGGGAGACCGACTCCAGGCTCGCCTTGGCCACCCCCATCCAGTCGTAGACGGGCCAGGCGACGGTGGCGTCGAAGTCGAGCCCGACCACCGACCCGCCGGCCAGGTACGGGCGCAGCGCCACCGCGATCGCCTTCAGCGAGTAGGCGCTGGTCTGCACTGCGGTGGCGACGCTCTCCCACGGGGTGTTCAAGAAGTTGCCGCCGAGAGCGTCCGGCGGGGCGTAGGCGATGGCGTGCAGCACCCCGTCGAGCGAGCCCCAGCGGGACCCGACCTCGGCGGCCACCGCCCCGATCTGGTCCGGGTCGTTGGCGTCCATCTCCAGCACCGGGGGCGTGGCCGGCAGCCGGCGGGCAGACAGTTCGGTCAGCTGCCTGCCCTTGCCGAAACCGGTGAGGATCAGCTCGGCCCCCTGCTCCTGGGCGACCCTGGCGACGGCGAAGGCGATGCTCTGCGGGGAGAGCACCCCGGTGATCAGCAGCTTCTTGCCGTCCAGCAGCATGAGGGCGAAGTCTAGTGGGAGCAGCCCGGGCATGGTCGAATAGCCTCCATGCCGGCCACACCGACGGCCATGATCCGCCTCACCGACATCTCCAAACGCTTCGGCGGCTCGCGGATCGCCGCCGTCGCCGGGTTCTCGCTGGAGGTCGCCGACGGCGAGACCGTCGTGCTCGTCGGCCCCTCGGGGTCGGGCAAGACGACGATCCTGCGCATGATCAACCGGCTGATCGAGCCGAGCAGCGGGACCATCGAGGTCGACGGCACCGACGTGATGGAGCTGGAGGCGGTCCAGCTGCGCCGCCGGATCGGCTACGTGATCCAGAGCATCGGGCTGCTCCCCCACCGCACCGTCGCCCAGAACATCGGCACCCTGCCCCGCCTGATCGGCTGGGACAAGGCCCGCACCGCCACCCGGGTCAGCGAGCTGGCGGCGATGCTCGAGCTCGACGCCGAGTTGCTCGACCGCTACCCCTCCGAGCTGTCCGGCGGCCAGCGGCAGCGGGCCGGGGTCGCCCGGGCACTCGCCGCCGACCCGCCGGTGCTGCTGATGGACGAGCCGTTCGGCGCCGTCGACCCGATCGTGCGCCGCCATCTCCAGGAGCAGCTGCTCGCCCTCCAGGGCCAGCTCCGCAAGACGATCGTGCTGGTAACCCACGACATCGACGAGGCGATCCGCCTCGGGGACCGCATCGCCATCATCAACACCGGCGGCCACCTGGAGCAGTACGCCACGCCGGAGGAGATCCTGCGGGTACCCGCGACCCGGTTCGTCGCCGACTTCATCGGGGCCGAGCGGGGGCTGAAGCGGCTGGCGCTGGCCCCGGTCAGGAGCATCGAGGCCGACCCCGGGCCGGTGGTGCACCCGGGGACACCGGCCGCCGAGGCAGCCGCGACGATCGCCGCCCACGGGCTCGGCTGGGCCGTGCTCGTCGAGGAGGGCGACCTGCTGCTGGGCTGGATCGACCCGGCGTCGCTGGAGGGCCGGGACAGCGTCGGGGAGGCTGACGCCCGGCCGTTCCGGGCGACGGTGTCCCCGGCCGACTCGCTGCGCGACGCCCTCGATGCCATCGTGACCAACCAGACCCACGTGGCGGCGGTCGTCGACGCCGGCCGCTACCGCGGGATCCTCACGCTGGAGCGGGTGTCGGCCGGCCTGGCCGACCGGCAGACCGCCCCCGCCGCCCAGCGGGCACCCGGCGTGGAGGCCCCGCGGTGAGGCTTGCCGACCCGCTCGTCGACTGGGCCTGGCTCGGCCAGCACCTGGGCCAGCTGCTCCACCTCGCCCTCCAGCACCTCGAGCTGACCGCCATCGCCGTGGCGCTCGGCATGGTCATCGCCTTCCCGCTGGCGGTGCTGAGCTACCGGCACGGCCGGGTCTACGGCCCGGTCAGCGCGGTCGCCAGCCTGCTCTACACCATCCCGGCCCTCGCCCTGTTCGCCTTCCTCGTCCCCTACACGGGGCTGACGACGCTGACCGCCGAGGTCGGCCTGGTCAGCTACACGCTGCTGATCCTGATCCGCAACACCGTCGCCGGGCTGGCCGCCGTGCCGGAGAACGTCAAGGAGGCGGCGCGGGGCATGGGTTGCACGCGCGGCCAGCAGTTCTGGCAGGTCGAGGTGCCGCTGGCGCTGCCGGTGATCATCGCCGGGGTGCGCATCGCCACGGTCACCACCATCGGCCTGGTGACGGTGACCGCGCTGATCGCCGAGGGCGGGCTGGGCGCCTACATCCTGCTCGGCATCCAGCAGTCGTTCGCCACGCCGGCGCTGGCCGCGGCAGTGGGGTCGGTGGTGCTCGCGGTCGCCGCCGACCTGGTGCTGCTGGCCGCCCAGCGATCGCTGACCCCGTGGACCCGCCGCACCAGGGAGGCTCTGCCGATCGATCCCCGCGAGCTGGCGGCGCTCGCCGCCAAGGGGTAGCCGTGGACGTCCTCCGCCAGGCGCTCTCCTGGATGTTCACCGCCGCCCACTGGTGGGGGCCGGCGGGAATCCTGGCCCGGACCTGGGAGCACGTCCAGATGGTCGGCGAGGTGCTGGCCATCGCCCTCGCCCTGGCGGTGCCGGTGGGCATGCTGGTGGGCCACAAGGGCCGCGGGGCGTTCCTGGCCGTCAACGCCGCCGGGATCGGGCGGGCGATCCCGTCGTTCGGGGTGATCGCCTTCGTGTTCCCGCTCGCCATCCGCTACCTGCCGGGCAACATCGGGCTGTGGCCGACGCTCGTCGCCCTGATCCTGCTCGCCGTCCCGCCGCTGCTTACCAACACCTACGTGGCGATCCGGGCGGTGGACCCGGACATCGTCGAAGCCGCCCGCGGCGTCGGCATGAGCGAGTTGCAGGTGTTGCGCACCGTCGAGCTGCCCCTCGCCGCACCGCTGATACTGGACACCCTCCGGGTGGTGGCAGTTCAGGTGGTGGCGACCGCCACCCTCGGCGCCGAGGTCGGCTGGGGCGGCCTGGGGCGGTTCATCGTCGACGCGCTGGCGGTCAACAACGGCCCCGGCCTGCTGGCCGGGGCGCTGCTGGTCGCCGCCCTGGCGCTCATCGTCGACCTGGCCTTCGCCGGGCTGATCCGGGCGGTTGCCGCCGCCCCGCCGCCCCGGCGCGCCGCCCTGCGCAGACCGGCTGGGATAGGGTCATGAACCCGGAGCAAGCCGGGCAACCACGAGGGGGGTGGATGATGCGACGGCGCACAGTGTCGGCTGCATTGCTGGTGTTGGTCGGTCTCGTTGCCGCAGCCTGCGGGAACAGCACGAACACCGGTTCGGGCACGCCGGTCACCGTGGGCGCAAACAACTTCGCCGAGAGCGACATCGTGGCGGAGATGTACGGCCAGGTGCTGGCCCACGCCGGCTACACCGTCCACTACAAGCTCGACGTCGGCGCCCGCCAGGTGCTTCAGGCGGCCATGCCCAGCCAGATCCAGGTGGCGCCGGAGTACGTCGGCTCGCTGCTGTCGGTGTACCTGGGCGGGACCGGCTCGTCGGACCCCAACGCCGAGTACAGCGAGGACGTCGCCAGGCTGGCCCCGAAGAAGATGACCTTGGTGGCGCTGTCGCCGGCGGCGGACCAGAACGCCTTTGTCGTTACCAAGGCGACGGCGGACCAGTACCACCTGGTCAACGTGAGCGACCTGAAGAACGTCACCGGCAAGACGCTGACCCTGGGCGGGCCGCCGGAGTGCCCGCAGTCACCGTTGTGCCTCGCCGGCCTCAAGAGTGTCTACGGGCTGAACCTCAACTTCCAGCCGGTCGGCGTCTGCGACCCGGCCACCGCCCAGGCGCTCCAGCAGGGCCGGATCGACATCGCCGAGCTGTGCTCGACGCAGTCGGTGATCGCCCAGAACGGGTGGGTCGTGCTCAACGACGACAAGCATCTGGAGCAGGCGGACAACATCGTCGCCGAGGTCGGCAGTGCGCTGGCTGCGGCGCACCCCGACATCAAGACGCTGCTGAGCGGCGTCTGCACCAAGCTGACGACCTCCACGCTGGTGCAGCTTGACGCCGATGTGGAGATCAACCATCAGGACGCCTCCAGCGTCGCCAAGACCTGGCTGACCCAGAACGGGCTGCTGTAGATCTGGGGTTGCCCGGGTCCGGCCGGATGATGCGCGGTCCCGGGGATATGCTCGCTAGGTGGCTACTCCCACCACCCGCCGTCCGGCGGCGGGCAAGCGCACCCACTACAAGGGCGGCGAGGGGATGTGGTCCTGGGTCCTGCACCGGGGCAGCGGCCTGCTGGTGCTCGGCTTCCTGTTCCTGCACATCCTCGACACCTCGCTGATCGGGTTCGGCAAGCACCATTACGACTCGGTCGTCAACATCTACAAGCAGAACTGGTTCATCCCGTTGGAGGTGGTCCTGGTCGGGGCGGTGATCTACCACTCGATCAACGGCCTGCGGGTGATCCTGATCGACTTCTGGGAGGCCGGGGCGCGCAACGAGCGCCAGCTGGCGCGCATCGCCAACGTCGTCACCCTCGTGCTGTTCGTCCCGTCGGCCATCATCATGATCAAGCCGATCTTCTGATGGCCTCGGTCCAGGAGGTCTACGAGCGGCACTTCCCAACCGGGGTCTCCCCGTCGAGCTGGGAGGTGTGGTCCTGGTTCTTCATGCGCATCTCCGGGGTGCTGCTGCTGTTCCTGGTGCTGGGCCACCTGGCGATCATGCACGTCTTCGGCGGGGGCATCCAGCGGGTGGACTTCGACTTCGTCGCCGCCCGCTGGCACGGGATCTTCTGGCGCAGCTACGACTGGCTGCTGCTCGCCCTGGCTCTGCTGCACGGCGCCAACGGCGCCCGCACCGTGCTCCACGACTACGTCCACCGGGACGGCTGGCGGGTGTTCGCCAAGGCGGTGCTCTACACGGCGACCTTCGTCTTCCTGGCGGTGGGGACGCTGACCATCGTCACCTTCAACGCCGCCAGCCTGGCGAAGTAAGCGTGTCCGCCACCTACCACCGGTTCGACTGCGTGATCGTCGGGGCCGGCGGGGCCGGCCTCAGGGCTGCGCTCGAGGCCTCGAAGCGGGCCGACACCGCGGTCGTGACCAAGCTGTACCCGACCCGGTCGCACACCGGCGCGGCCCAGGGCGGGATGTGCGCGGCGCTGGCCAACGTCGAAGAGGACTCCTGGGAGTGGCACGCCTTCGACACGATCAAGGGCGGCGACTACCTGGTCGACCAGGACGCCGCCGAGATCATGTGCCGGGAGGCGATCGATGCAGTGATCGACCTGGAGCACATGGGCCTGCCATTCAACCGCACCCCGGACGGCCTGATCGACCAGCGCCGCTTCGGCGGCCACACCCGCAACCACGGCGAGGCCCCGGTCAAGCGGGCCTGCTACGCGGCGGACCGCACCGGCCACATGATCCTGCAGACGCTGTTCCAGCAGTGCCTGAGGCAACGGGTGCAGTTCTTCAACGAGTACTTCGTGCTCGACCTGATCCGCGCCCCGGACGGGGCGTGCGCCGGGGTCGTTGCCTACGAGCTGAAGACCGGGGCGCTGCACGTGCTCCACGCCAAGAGCGTGCTGTTCGCCACCGGGGGCTTCGGCAAGTTCTTCAGGATCACCTCCAACGCCCACACGCTGACCGGCGACGGGCCGGCGATCTGCCTGCGCCGGGGCATCCCGCTGGAGGACATGGAGTTCTACCAGTTCCACCCGACCGGCATCTACACCATGGGTATCCTGCTCTCCGAGGCCGCCCGGGGTGAGGGGGCGATCCTGCGCAACGGCGAGGGCGAGCGGTTCATGGAGCGCTACGCCCCGACGATCAAGGACCTCGCCCCCCGGGACATGGTCTCCCGGGCGATCTACCAGGAGATCGCCGAGGGCCGGGGGGCGGAGGGCAAGGACTACGTCTACCTCGACGTGCGCCACCTGCCGGCCGAGGTGATCGAGACCAAGCTGCCCGACATCATGGAGTTCGCCCGGCGGTACCTGGGGGTCGAGCCGACCCGTGAGCTGATCCCGATCCAGCCGACCGCCCACTACGCGATGGGAGGAATCCCGACCAACGTCGGCGCCGAGGTCCACGCCGGCGCCACGCCGGCGGTGGTGCCCGGGCTGTACGCCGCCGGGGAGTGTGCCTGCGTGTCGGTGCACGGGGCGAACCGGCTGGGGACGAACTCGCTGCTCGACATCATCGTGTTCGGGCGGCGGGGCGGCATCGCCATGGCGGCGTACGGGGCGGATGCGCCGCTGCCCGAGCTCCCGGACAGCCCCGAGGCCGGCGCCGAGGCGATGCTGGCCAAGCTGTGGGAGGGCGAGATCAGCGAAGGAGCCGAGCGGATCGCCCCGCTGCGGGCAGAGCTCCAGGAGGTGATGATGCGCGAATGTGGTGTGGTGCGCACCGAGACGTCGCTGGCGCGGGTGGAGGGCATCGTCGCCGAGCTGCGCGAGCGCTACGCCCAAGCAGCGGTCGAGGACCGGGGCCGGGCCTACAACACCGACCTGCTGGAGGGCGTCGAGCTAGGCTGCCTGCTCGACTTGGCGGAAGTGACGGTGGTAGCGGCCCGGGCGCGCACCGAGAGCCGTGGCGCCCACTACCGGGAGGACTTCCCCAAGCGGGACGACGAGCGCTGGATGCGCCACTCGCTGGCCACCCGGCAGGCGGACGGTAGCATCGAGCTGACCTACAAACCCGTGACCCTGACCCGTTACCAGCCGATGGAGCGCAAGTACTGAAAGGAGCGATGACCTTGGGGCCGATCGACCGGATGATGGAGGAGCGGAACCTGTTGACGCACCCGTTCTACCGCCGCTGGCAGCGAGGGGAGGTCAGCCACGAGGTACTCCGCGAGTACGCCGTCCAGTACTACGCCTACGAGTCGGCGCTCCCCTCGTTCCTGGAGTCGGCGATGGACCACTTCCCCGAGGGGCCGGTGCGGGACTCGCTGGCGGGCAACCTCGCCGACGAGGCGGGCGGGCCCGAGC
>DAIQBQ010000155.1:0-7277 GCA_036781065.1 Actinomycetota bacterium | reverse complement strand
CCGCCGTTACCGCCGCACCCGCCGCGGTCGCCGCCGTGCCCGCCGCACCCGCCGCGGCCAGCGCCGTGCCCGCCGCCGAGCGGCCGCAGAAGGTCGTCATCGTGAGCCTGCCCGGGGTCACCTGGCGGGATGTGGCCCGGGGGACGGCGCCGACGCTCAAGTCGCTGGCGGAGACCTGGTCCATGGCGTCGCTGTCGGTGCGGGTGGTCGACAGCCCGACCGACCCCGCCTCGGCGTTCGCGACCATCGGCGCCGGCAACCGGGCGCGGGGACTCGGCCCGGGCGACGACAGCTACACGCCCAACGCCGGGCCGCTGCCCGGAGGCGGCCTGCAGGTGGCCGAGTGGCGCCAGGTCGTCAACGACAACGCCCACCTGCACTTCGGCGCCGTGCCTGGCTCGCTCGGCGACGCGCTGCACGCCGCCGGCCTGAAGACGGGGGTCGTCGGCAACGAGGACGAGATCAACGGCGGCCTGCGGGTCCCGCAGAGCTACGCCGCGCTGGCGCTCGCCGACTCGGCCGGCCGGGTCGATGCCGGGAACGTCGGCGAGGCGCTCTCGCCCGGTACCGGTCTGGCAACCGTCGAGGATCCCTCGGCGATCGCCGCGGCCGCCGCCGCCGCCCTGTCTACGGCGTCGGTCGTCCTGGTCGACCTCGACGAGGCCCGCCGGGCCGGCGACGACCTCTCGTCGGCCGAGACCAGGCTCCGCAACCAGCCGAGCGCGGCGGTGCTCGACTCACCGGTGCGCACGGCGGCGATTGCCCGCGATGACCGCGCGCTGGCCGCCACGCTGCAATCGGTCGACCTGCGGCACGACACCGTGATCGTGCTTGGCACCGTCGGGCCCGGTGCCAGCTGGCCGGACACGCTGACGGTCGCGGTCGAGGCCGGCGTGGGGGTCGCCCGGGACGGGTGGCTGACCTCCGCGACGACCCAGCGCGATGGCCTGATCACCCTGCCCGACGTCGCCCCGCAGATCCTCTCGCTGCTCGGCCGCCCGATCCCCAGGTCGATGACCGGGCAGGCGATCCAGTCGGTCCCGGCGAGCAGCAACCGGCTGGCGGCGCTGGTGGGGCTCGATCAGGCGGCGAACTCCTACCGGGACCGCATCGCCTCGCTCCTGCTGGTGCTCGGTGTGGTTGCGGTGGCTTCGTTTGTTGCCGGCTGGGTGCGGCTGGCCCGTGGCTACACGCCGGGCAAGGTTCTGCTGACTGCCGCCGGACTGGCTCTGGGGGCGGCCCCGGTGGCGGCTCTCGTCCAGGCGGCGGTCGGGGCGGAGCGGTGGAGCGTCGTGCCGGCGTTCGTGCTGCTCGCCGCCGTCGACGGCGCCATCGTCGCCGTGGCCATGGCCGGTCCGTGGCGGCGGTGGCCGATGGGCCCACCCGGCTTCGTCGTCGCCGTGACCGTGGCGGTGATCGCCGGCGACCTGCTGAGCGGATCCCACGGCCAGCTTGTGAGCCTGATCGGCTACTCGCCGATCGAGGCCGGGCGGTTCTACGGCCTGTCGCCGCTGTCCTTCGCCGTGCTCTCAACCGACGTGCTGGCCTTCGGCGCCGTCCTGGCGGCGGTGGCCGGGCGCCGGGCGGCGTGGGCTGCCGCCGGGATCGGTGCACTGACCGTCGTCGTCGCCGGGGCCCCGATGTTCGGGGCGAAGTTCGGCGCCATCCTGACCCTCGTCCCGGCGTTCGGGCTACTGGTCGTGGCGCTGTCGGCCCGGCGGGTGTCGGCCGGCAAGGTCCTGCTCCTGCTGGTTGCCGCCGGGGCGGTGGCGCTGGCCGCGGGGGTCGCCGACGCCCTCCGCCCGTCGCAGCAGCAGACCCACATCGGCCGGTTCATCGCCGGTCTGTTCGGTGGCGGGCCCGGCTCGGTCAGCGACGTGATCATCCGCAAGCTCGACGCCAACCTGGGCATCTACGGCCGGGTGCCCTTCGCCATGCTGATCCCGGTGGTGCTGGCGTTCCTTGCGTTCGCGCTGTGGCGGCCCCCGCCCTGGCTGCGAAGCCGGATCGCCGCCGTCCCCGGGCTCGGCGCCGGGCTCTGGGCGGCGTTGGCTGCCAACGTGATCGGGGCGGCAGTCAACGACTCCGGCGCCGGGATCCCGGCCATGGGCCTGGTGATCGGTGTGCCGATGGTGATGGTCGTACTGATGCGGGTCAATCCCGCGCCCGATCCCGGATCGGCGCCGGGCGAGAGCTCGCCATGACGCTGGCTCCGCTTGCCCCTGGCACTCAGGCAAGATCGTTCTTTGGAATCTGATGGCTCTATTTGACCCTTCACGTTACAAAGAACGCGTTTGCAGGGCGCTGAAGCGGGTCAGCTGCTCGGCCGGGCGGTGGCGCCCGGGCTTGCCGTGAGCGCGGGAGAGCTCGGCGGCAGCGGTGTCGGCAACTGCGTCGAGGACCCCGGGCCGTTGCCGTAGTCGCCATAGATCCCGGCGGCGGCGTCGCGCAGGCCGAGCACGATCCTGGCCTGGCCGATCGGCTCGTCGACCCCGTCGGCGGTCACCGCCTTCACGGTCGAGTCGCCCCGCAGCAGCTGCAGCACCGGCAACGGGTTGGTGCCGTCCTCCCCCACCGCCAGCAGGACGCCGGTCGCCGAAAGGGCGCGGGCCAGCGGCAGGAGCAGCTGCGGGCCGAGGTTCGGGCTGCGGGGCGAGGAGGTCGCCAGGGTCTGGCTCGGGGCCAGCAACACCACGTCGGTAGCGGATCCGGTGACCGCCGGCGCACCGACCGGGGGGGAGGGGACGCTGTTCGACGTGGCCAGGCCGGCCGCTACCAGTTTGCCGATGACTCCGGACGACTTGCCGTCGAGCCAGTCGGCCATCCGTTGGACCTCGGCGGTCTCGACGGTCCCATCGGACGAGTTCACCGGGAGCCCGAGCGCGGCGGCCACCTGCTGGCGGCTGGCGTCATCGGGCAGACCAAGGTCCGAGGAGAGCACGTAGGAGCCCTCGAGCCGTGCCCCCGCCTCGACCAGCGTCGTCGCCATGTTGGCGACCTCGCTCTGCGGCGTCGAATCGAAGGCGACCAGCACCGTTACCCGGCCGCTGAGCACTCCGGAAACCAGCTGGTCCCGGGCCGCCGACGCATCGGCGAGCAGTCCGGAGAGCTGCTGCTGCAACTGGTGGCTCTGCGACTCGACCTGGTTGTCCCGGTTGGCGAGCGCGTTCAGCGAGTTGCGCAGCGCTTTGACGGTGCCCGGCGTGACGAAGGTCGTCCCCGCCAGCACGCCCAGACCGAGGGCCAGGAAGACCGCGATGAGGCTGATGAGGTGCTGCCGGAGGGTGATCATGGGTTGGAGGCGGAGACTACAGGTACCTGCTGAGCGAGAGCCAGAGGTGGTGCGCCCACAGCCGCACGGTCCCGGCGGCCACCGAGAGCAGCGTCGAGTGCCCTGAGTGACCGGCGACCGCCACCACCACCAGCATGGCGAACAGGGCGGCGGCGACGAGGCCGGCGATCTCAAGCCCGCTCGCCCCGGCCCGATGCAGCTCGCTCACCCCTTTGGCGTCGACCAGTTTCGGCCCGACCCGCAGCCGGACCAGGAAGGTGGACGCCATGCCCTTGCGGCCCTTGTCCATCAGCTCGATCAGGCTGGAGTGGCTGCCGACGGCAACGATCAGCTCTGCCCCCTTCTCGTGGGCCAGCAGCATGGCGACGTCCTCGCTGGTGCCAGGCGCTTCGAAGGTCCGGTACTCGAGGCCGAGGGCGTCGAGCCGTTCGGCTCCCGGGGCACGACCGTCGGCGTAGGCGTGGAGGACGAGCTCGGCGCCGCAGGTGAGCGCTTTGGTCTCGACCGAGTCCATGTCGCCGATGATGATGTCCGGCTTCAGGCCGAGCTCGAGCAGGGCATCGGCGCCCCCGTCCACGCCGATCAATACCGGCCGGAAGTCGCGGATGTATCCCGCTCGCAGTGACGCCAGGTCCTTCTTGTAGCCGTAGCCGCGGACGACGACGAGCACGTGCCGGCCAGCGATCGGCGTTTTGATCTCGGGGAGCCGGATCGCCTCCAGCAGGTACTCGCGCTCGGCGCGCAGGTACTCGATCGTGTTCTCGGCGAAGCTCTCCAGGGCGGCGCCGATCTTCCTCTTGGCGGCGTCGAGCTGCCCCTGGGCCAGCTCCATGGTCACCGGCTCGCCCTTGGCGATCACCGCGCCACCTTGGAGGATCCGGCCATCCTCGATCTCGATGAGCTCGCCCTCACGGACCAAGTCGAACAGGTCGGGCGTTACGGAGTCGATCAGCGGAACGCCGGCCGAGGCGAGCATCAGGGGCCCGAGGTTGGGGTAGCGGCCTGAGCTGGAGCGGGCGACGTTGAGGACAGCCCCGACCTTACGCTCCACCAGGCTTTCCGCCGACACCCGGTCGAGGTCGGCATGGTCGATCAGGGCGATCTCGCCCGGTTGCAGGCGGCCGACGAGCGTCTTCGTGCGGCGCCCAGAGCGCACCACCCCGCGGATGACACCCGGCCCTGGCGCTTCATCGACCCGCTCGGCACGCTCTGTGCTCCGGCGGAACATGGGGGGCATTTTACCGGCCCCGGAAATGGCGCTTTACCCCGCGGTGAACGTCGCGGTCAGCGGTCACGCATCGGCCCCGGGTCGAACCGGGAGCGGAACCGGAGGAAGAAGCCGTCGTCGCTCAGCCGGATCAGCCGCAACGGCTCGGGGTGAGGGCGGACCGAGACCGAGGCCTTGTCCGGCAGCACGGCAACCGGGCGACCATCGGCAACCAGGGCTCCCCCGCCCTGAGTCAGGCGGACCTCCACCGGGCGGTGCATGCCGACGACGATCGACCGCCACCGGATCGAGTGGGCGCAGACCGGCGTGAGCACCATGACGTCGAGGTCGGGCTCAACCACGGGCCCCCCCGCAGAGAGCGAGTAGGCGGTCGACCCGGTCGAGGTCGAGACGATGAACCCGTCTGCGGTGTAGCTGGCGACCGGTTCATCGCCGACGGCCAGGTCGATGTCGATCACCGTGGACGGCATTGCCTTCTCGACCACGATCTCGTTGAGGGCGAGGGCCGAGGCCAGCCGGTCACCGTCGACACTGGCGTCGCCCTCGAGCATGCGCCGAGGTTCGATGCGGTAGTCGCCGGCCCGGAGCACCTCCAGCGCCAGCCCGAGATGGCCGCTCTCGGCCGAGGCGAGGAACCCCATCCGGCCGAGATTGACGCCGAGCAGCGGGACCTGGCGGAACGCCGCGGCCCGGGCGGCCCGCAGCATCGTGCCGTCGCCGCCGAGGGCGACGACCAGGTCTACGGGCTCGCCGGAGGCCTCATCGACGATCCGCATCCCCCGCGGCGGGGCCAGCGCGCCGAGCTCTCGCAAGGCGTCCTGAGCCGGGCCCGAGGTCGGGTGGACGACGGTCCCGATCGTGGTGAGCGGGGGGTGGTTCAAGGTCATCGGGTGGCGGCGTCCAGGGCGTCGTCGGTGAGTGGGTTGGTGCCCCGGCGGGCGCACAGGAAGAACTCCTGGTTACCGGAGGCACCTTTGAGCCGCGCGGGCGCCAGTCCCACCGTGCCGACGCCATGGTCCCAGAAGGCGGCGGCGACGTTGCGGATCGTGGCGGCGTGGGTTTGCGGGTCGGTGACCAGACCTCCGGCCTCGACCGAGGACGGCTCGGCCTCGAACTGCGGCTTGACCAGGACCAGGAGGTCGCCGTCGGGGCCGGCCGCGGCGGTAAGCGTCGCGGCCGCCGCGGTCAGCGAGATGAAACTCAGGTCGGCCACGACCAGATCGAACGGCGCGCCGAGCACTGCCGGGTTCGCCGTGCGGACATTGCACCGCTCGATCAGCCGGACCCGGGGGTCGGTCCTCAGTGCCCAGTCGAAGTCGCCGTAGCCGACGTCCACTGCGACCACCGACGCCGCTCCCCGCTGCAGCAGGCAGTCCGTGAACCCGCCGTGGCCGGCGCCGGCGTCGAGGCAGCGCCTGCCCGCAGGCGATAGGCCCAGGTCGTCCAGCGCCCCGGCGAGCTTGTCACCGCCGCGGCTGACGAAGGCCCGGGCCGGGCGGAGTACGCGCATGTGGGCATGGCCGCCCACCAGGCGCTCTGCGGACAGCGCCGGCGCACCGTCGACCAGGACCCGGCAGTCGGCCACCAACCCCAGCGCCTCCTCGCGGTCGGCCGCCAGCCCACGGGCGACCAACTCGCGGTCGAGCCGCCTCCGGGGGGTCGCCATCACCGTCCGGCCGGGCGGCCCTCCGTGGCGTCGAGTTCCTCCTCGAGGCGGCGGACGGCCGCGGCCAGCGCGGCGGGCCGCTCGTCCAGCGGGAGCGCCGACAGCCGGGCAAGCTCGGCGGTGGTGTCGTCCGCCGGGCGGGGCTCGTCCTCGGTCATTCGGTGGGGGACTCAGCCGGCGGCGAGCCGTTGCCGGGCGCCGGCGCACGCTTGGCCGCCGGTGAACGGCTGGCTGCCGGTGCACGCTTGGCCGCCGGTGCACGCTTGGCCGCCGGTGCACGCTTGGCTGCGGGCCGCGGTGCCAGCGGGTGCTTGGCCGGGGCCGTGGTGGCTGCCGGAACCGGGTTGGCTGCCGGAACCGGGTTGGCTTCCGCCGGGGTAGGTGTGGCGCCCGCCCTCCCCCGGGCCGCGGCCCTGCGCCGGGGTGGCGCGGCGGGCTTGGCGGCCGGTTCGGTCGCTGGTCCGGCCGGACCCTCGGTGGCCGGCGTCTGGACGGAGGTCGCCTCCAGCTCGGCGACCCGCCGTTGCAGCTTCTCGACCTCTTCCCGGCTGGCCAGGCCGAGGTCGTTCAGGCGGCGGCGCAGCTGGTCATCGACGATAGAGCGGGCTTTCCCGGCCTGCTCCTTGCCCAGGCGGAACAGGTCGCGGGCCATCCCGGAGACATCGAGGAGATCGAAATCCGGATTCTCGGCGAGCTTGCGGACCACGTTCTCGGTCCGGCGGCGGGGGGCCTCGACCGCTTTGGATGCCCGGCGAAGGGCCTCGCGAACCTGGTCGTTCATCGATCCTCCTTAGCGCGAATTCCCACTGTGACGATAGCCCACCAGGTCGGCCAGCGTCGGGAATACGTAATCCGGGGCCGGGTCCATTGGCATTCCCGCCTTGGTGACGCCGGTGAGCACGATGGCGGCGTCCCATCCCACCTGGCGGGCGCCGGCAACGTCGGAGTCGGTGCGGTCGCCGGTCATCAGGACGCCCTGGCGGCCGATCCGCTCGACGGCAGCCTCCATCATCGGCAGCTCCGGCTTGCCCAGGGCGATCGCCCGTTGCCCGCTGGCCGCTTCGATCGCGGCGAGGACCGAGCCGGTCCCC
>DAIQBQ010000154.1:0-7279 GCA_036781065.1 Actinomycetota bacterium | reverse complement strand
GGCGGGCGACGTGTCGTCGGCGGAGGTCACCGAGTCGGTGCTCGGCCGGGTCGAGGAGGTCGAGCGGGCGGTCCGGGCCTACATCACGCTCACTCCCGAGGTCGCCCGGGCGACCGCGGCGGCGGTCGACGCCGCCCGGGGCCGCGGCGAGGACCCCGGTCCGCTGGCGGGGATCCCGGTGGCGATCAAGGACATCATCTGCACCAAGGGGGTCACGACCACCGCCGGGTCGCGGCTGCTCGCCAACTACATCCCGCCCTACTCGGCGACTGTTGCCAGCCGGCTGGAGGCGGCCGGCCTGCCGATGATCGGCAAGACCAACCTCGACGAGTTCGCCATGGGATCGTCGACCGAGAACTCGGCGTGCTTCCCCACCCGCAACCCGTGGGATCTGGCCAAGGTCCCGGGCGGGTCGTCCGGGGGCAGCGCGGCGGCGGTGGCCGCCGGCGAGGCGATCTGGTCGGTCGGCACCGACACCGGCGGAAGCATCCGCCAGCCGGCGTCGCTCTGCGGGGTCGTCGGGCTGAAGCCGACCTACGGCCTGGTGTCCCGGTCCGGCCTCATCGCCTTCGCCTCCTCGCTGGACCAGGCCGGCCCGTTCGGCCGCTGCGTCGCCGACGCCGCCCTGCTGCTAGGTGCGATGGCCGGCCACGACCCGCGGGACGCCACCTCGCTGCCCAACCCGGTGCCCGACTACGCCGCCGCGCTCGAGGGGGGCGTCGACCGGCTACGGATCGGGGTCGTGAAGGAGCTGATCGGCGAGGGTGTCCAGCCGGGGGTGCGGGCGGCGGTCGATGGGGCGGTCGGCGTGCTGGAGAAGCTGGGGGCGCAGGTCGGCGAGGTGGCGCTGCCCAGCTTCGCCTACGGCATCGACGCCTACTACCTGATCGCCCCGGCCGAGGCTTCGGCCAACCTGGCCCGGTTCGACGGGGTGCGCTACGGGGTGCGGGTAGACGGGGATGACGTGGCCACGATGAACGCCCGCACCCGCGAGGCCGGCTTCGGGGCCGAGGTCAAGCGGCGGATCATGCTCGGCACCTACTCCCTGTCGGCGGGCTACTACGACGCCTACTACGGCAAGGCGCAGAAGGTACGGACACTGATCATCCGGGACTTCGAGCGTGCCTATGCCGATTTCGACCTGCTGGTGTCGCCGACGTCGCCGACCACCGCCTTCGGGCTCGGCGAGAAGACCGCCGACCCGCTCACCATGTACCTCTCCGATGTGTGCACGGTGCCGTCCTCACTTGCCGGGGCGACCGCCCTCTCGCTGCCCTGCGGCGTGGCGGCGGAGGACGGGCTGCCGGTGGGGTTCCAGCTGATGGGCAAGGCGCTCGATGAGGCGACCGTGCTGCGGGCGGCGTACGCCCTGGAGCAGGCGCTGGCGCTGCCGGCGCCGCTGCCCGAAATCGAGGTTCCCGCATGAGCGGCGGGCGTCCGGTCGACGGCGACGGGCTGGTCACCACGATCGGCCTCGAGATCCACGTCGAGCTGGCGACCAGGACCAAGATGTTCTGCGGTTGCCCGGTCGCCTTCGGCGGCGAACCCAACACCCGCGTGTGCCAGGTCTGCCTCGGGCATCCCGGGACACTTCCCGTGCCGAATGGCGAGGCGATTGCGTACGCGGCAAAGATCGGGATGGCGCTCGGCTGTGCCATCGCCCCATCGTCGATCTTCCACCGCAAGAACTATTTCTATCCAGATATGCCGAAGAATTACCAGATCTCGCAGTACGACATCCCGTTGTGTACGGGTGGTGCGTTGCAGGTCGAGGTTGATGGCGCGGAGACCGGCGTCGGCATCACCCGGGTCCACCTGGAGGAGGACACCGGCAAGAGCCTGCACATGGGCGGGGGAGGCCGGATCCACGGGGCCGACTATTCGCTGGAAGACTTCAACCGGGCGGGGACGCCGCTGGTCGAGATTGTCACCGAGCCCGACATGCACTCCGCCGACCAGGCCCGCGCCTTCGCCACTGGGCTCAGGGCGATCCTGGAGGTGCTGGAGGTCTCGGACATCCGGATGGAGGAGGGCTCGATGCGCTTCGACGCCAACATCTCGGTGGCGCCCCCCGGCCGGCTGGGGGCCAAGGTCGAGGTGAAGAACCTGAACTCGCTCAAGTCGTTGCACCGGGCGCTGGGCTACGAGGAGGAGCGGCAGCGGGAGGTGCTCGGCGAGGGCGGGACGATCGACCAGTCAACCCGTCACTGGGACGAGCGGGCGGGTGTCACCCGGCCGCTCAGGAGCAAAGAGCACGCCTTCGATTACCGCTACTTTCCCGAGCCGGACCTTGTCGCCATCGAGCCCCAGGCGGAGTGGCTGGCGGCCATTGCCGCTGGCCTCCCGGAGCTTCCGGCAGCCCGGCGACGGCGCTTCGAGACCCAGTTCGGCCTGGGTGGCTACGACGCCGGGGTACTGGTTGCGTCCCGTCCGCTGGCCGACTATTTCGAGGCGGCGGTCGCCGCCGCCCGCACGGCCGACGCCAAGGAAGTGGCCAACTGGCTGGCCAACGATCTGGCCGGCCTGCTGAGCAAGCAGGGAGAAACGCTGGAGGCGTGCGGCATCCCGGCGCAGCACCTTGCCCAACTGGTCGACCTGGTTTCCGGCGGCGACATTTCCCGCGTCCAGGGCCGGGAAGTCCTTGACGACATGGTGAGCGCGGGGCCGGGTGGAGCTTCGCCCGCTGCCATCGTCGACAAAAAGGGCCTGCGCCAGGTCTCCGCCGATGACGAGCTGAGCGCGGTTCTCGACGAGGTAATTGCGGCTAACCCCGACGTCTGGGCGCGACTGCAGGGAGGGGACACCAAGCCGGAAGGCTTTCTGCTCGGGCAAGTGATGCGGGCAACGAAGGGCCAAGCCAATCCAACAGCGGTTCGAAACCTGTTGAAAAAGCGCCTTGACGGTTAGGCTTTGTTCATGTAGCCGCGTCGTTTGTCCAATATTGCTGGAAAAATAGGTGCAATCTGGACTCAGCGGGCGCTCAACCTTGTCCAAGGCTTTCTGGAAACATGGCCGTTGCGTTAGCATTTTGTACCGTTACTGAAGTGTCCTGGCGCCGCCGGGACCGGAACGGGGGGAGAAGGATATGGGTAGCTGCAGGGTGCTGTTATGAGGGCCGCCAGGGGCACCGTCGTCCGGGACGAGTACCTGCGGGCAGGAGACGTCGCTCGCCTGTTGCACGTTTCGCCCAAGACCGTTGCCCGGTGGGCCACGGAGGGCAAGCTGCCGTACGTTCGAACGCTTGGCGGGCACCGGCGCTTTGCCGGGCCGCAGATCCAGGAACTGGTGGACCGCCTGGCCGTTACGGCCAGCACGGAGGTCCCGCAGATCTGACCGAAGTGGTACGCAGCTCCTAACCGGCACCCTGCCCAGCCGGCGGCGAAGTCAGAGCGCTCACGCATGCGCCAGCGTCTCTGGGGCGCAGGCCGCGGGACCATTACGGACGCCCGCCGGATCCGAATCCCTCGACTAGACTCGGGGGGGCCGGGCCCGGCGGGCGTTCTGCTGTGTGGCCCCGCCTACCGAACGCCCCGAGGAGGTTTGCCCACGTGATGAAAGTGCTGGTTTCCGAGTCGTTGTCCGACGAGGGCCTGGACAAGCTGCGCACCGAAACGGAGGTCGACGACCGCGCGCTCAGCCGGGAAGACCTGCTGAAAGTGATCGGCGAGTACGACGCGCTGGTCGTGCGCTCGGCGACCAAGGTCGACAAGGAGTTGCTGGAGCACGGGACCCGGCTGAAGGTTGTGGGGAGGGCCGGGGTCGGGCTCGACAACATCGACGTCCCGACCGCCACCAAGCTCGGCATCCTGGTGGTGAACGCCCCGACGTCCAATGTGCTGTCGGCGGCGGAGCACACCGTGGCGTTACTGCTGGCGCTGGCCCGGCACATCCCCGCCGCCGACGCCTCGCTCCGGGCCGGGAGGTGGGAACGCAACCGGCTGACCGGCGTCGAGCTCGAGGACAAGACGCTGGGCATCCTCGGCCTGGGGCGGATCGGCACCCTGGTCGCCCAGCGGGCCGCCGCATTCGGGATGCGGCTGCTCGGCTACGACCCGTACGTCGCCAGAGCCCGGGCCGCCCAGCTGGGCATCGAGATGGTCGACAGCGTCGACGAGGTCTGCCGCCAGGCCGACTTCCTGACCGTGCACCTGCCGAAGTCCGCCGAGACGAAGTCGATCATCGGCGCCGGCCAGTTCGCCATCATGAAGCCGACCGCACGGGTGATCAATGTCGCCCGCGGCGGGATCGTCGACGAGGCGGCGCTGGTGGAAGCGGTGTCCTCCGGCCAGATCGCCGGCGCCGCGGTCGACGTCTACGAGAAGGAGCCTCCGGGCGAGCACCCGCTGTTCGCCCTGCCCCAGGTCGTCGTCACCCCGCACCTCGGCGCCTCGACCGAGGAGGCTCAGCTGCGGGCAGGCACGGCGATCGCCGAGCAGGTGCTGCTCGCCCTGCGCGGCGAGCTGGCCCCGTACGCGGTCAACATCGCCGCCGGCGGTGACTTCGGCGAGCTGCTCCGGCCGTTCATCCCGCTCACCGAGCGCCTGGGCCGGGTGCTGGCCGGGCTGGCGGTGTCCGGGCTCTCCTCGGTGCGCTTCGAGTTCTACGGGCCGATCGCCGAGCAGGACTGCCGGATCCTCGCGCTGTCCGGGCTGAAGGGGCTGTTCGGCGCCATCGTGCACGAGCCGGTGACCTACGTGAACGCCCCGCTGCTGGCCGAGGAGCGGGGGATCCGGGTCGAGGAGACCAAGTCTGCCCAGAGCCTGGACTACGTCAACGTCGTCCTGGTCCGGGGCGAAACCGATCACGGGACGGTGTCGGTCGGCGGGGCGCTGTTCGGCCGGGCCAACCAGGAACACCTGGTGCGCATCGGCGACTACTCGATCGACATGGAGCCGGAGCGCTACCAGTGCTTCCTGCGCTACGGCGACCGGCCGGGGGTCATCGGGAAGGTCGGCACGGTACTCGGGGCGGCCGATATCAACGTCGCCAACATCCAGGTGTCCCGGGATACGATCGGCGGCGAGGCGCTCATGGGGCTGACCGTCGACTCGCCGATCTCGCCCGAGGTGCTGGCCAAGATCAAGGAGGTGGCTGAGGCCCGGGAGGCCCGGTTCATCGACCTGGGGCCGTAGCCGGCTCCAGGTTTCCCGCCGCTCTGCAAGCGCCTGGTTACCCGCCGTAAACTTGGTAGGGGCGGCGCGCACCCGCTCCGCTATGATCACGACCTGCGGTAAGGGGGCCCGCCGCCTGGAAGGCGCGGGCGTTTGTCGAGGAGGACCTGCATGCCCATCACCCCCGGGAAGTTCATCTGGATGGATGGTGCGCTGGTGGCCTGGGACGAGGCCAAAGTGCACGTGCTCACGCACTCGCTCCACTACGGCTCCGGGGTATTCGAAGGGATCCGGGCCTACCAGACCAAGCGCGGCCCGGCCGTGTTCCGCCTGACCGACCACATCGAGCGGCTCTACAAGTCGTCGAAGATCCACATGATCAACGTCCCGTTCGCCCCCGAGGACCTGGTGGCGGCGGTAAAGGAGACGGTGCGGGCCAACGAGCTCAGCGAGTGCTACATCCGGCCCCTGGTCTACCGCGGCTACGGGGAGATGGGGCTGAACTGGCTCGGGTGCACGGTCAACGTGTCGATCGCGGTGTGGCCGTGGGGGGCGTACCTCGGCGAGGAGGGCTTCACCCGGGGCGTCCGGATGAAGGTCTCGAGCTGGCGGCGTTACGACCACAACGTGCTCCCGCCCGCCGCCAAGGCGACCGGCCAGTACATCAACTCCAGCCTGGCCAAGGTCGAGGCGATCAATGCCGGCTACGACGAGGCGATCATGCTGAACAAGGAGGGCTATGTCGCCGACGCCAGTGGCGAGAACGTGTTCATCGTGCGCGACGGGGTGCTGATGACGCCGCCGTTGTCGGCCTGCCCGCTGGCCGGGATCACCCGGGATTCGATCATGAAGATCGCTACCGACCTGGCCGTGCCCGTCGTCGAGTCGAACCTGGCAAGGACCGACCTGTACACCGCCGACGAGGCGTTCCTCACCGGGACCGCCGCCGAGCTGGTTCCGATCCGCTCGGTCGACGACCGGGAGCTCGGGGGGCCGGGGCCGCTGACCAGGAAGCTGTCCGAGGTGTTCTGGTCGGCAGTCAAGGGCGACATGGAGCGCTACCGGGCCTGGAACGAAGACGTTTAAGGGCCGTCCGGTTTGAGGTTCGCTCGGTTCGCCCGCGCCGGGGCGCTGGGCTACGGCGTGGTGGATGAGGCCGGGGCGTCGGTCGACGAGATCTCCACCACCCCGTTCCTGCCGTTCGAGCGCACCGGCGTCGTGCACGCGCTGGCCGATGTGCGGCTGGTCGCCCCCTGCCTGCCGTCCAAGATCGTCGCCATCGGGTTGAACTACCGGGCGCATGCGGTCGAACGCGGCGACTCGCTGCCGGCGGTGCCGCTGTTCTTCTTCAAGCCCTCGACGGCGGTTGTGGGGCCGGGGGGGATGATCGTGCGGCCGCAGGGCTGTAAGCAGCTCGACTACGAGGGGGAGCTGGCGGTGGTGATCGGGGCGGTGGCCCGGGGGGTCGACGAGCACCGCTGGCAGGAGGTCGTGCTCGGCTACACCTGCGCCATCGACGCCACCGCCCGCGACCTGCAGATGGTGGATCCGCAGTGGGGGAGGGCGAAGGGCTTCGACACCTCGGCGCCGCTGGGGCCGTGGATCGAGACGGCGGTCAACCCTGCTGATCTGCACCTCGAGACCCGGGTGAACGGCCATGCGGTGCAGGACGCTTCGACCCAGGATCTGTTGTTTTCGGTGCCTGCGTTGATTGCCTACGTGACCTCGTACGTCACGCTGCTGCCCGGCGACGTGATCATGACCGGCACCCCCGAGGGGCCGGGCCCGGTGAAGGCCGGGGACCGGGTCGAGGTGGAGATCAGCGGCATCGGCACCCTGGCCGTCGGGGTGAGCGACCGGGCCTGAGGGTTCCGGGCCGGGCCAGCTCGGTCGGGGCCTCGGTCTTCGCCGGGGGCTTCGGGCTTCGCCTGGGGCCTGCTTGGTTGGGGCCTCGGTCTTCGCCGGGCCTCGGGCTTCGCCGGGGGCCTGCTTCGCCGGGCCTCGGTCTTCGCCGGGCCTCGGGTAGTCTGGCGCCCGTGACGAACCGGAGCGTGCCCGTCGAGTTCGAAGAGAGGCGGAAGCGCACGCCCTGGCCCGCGATGTCCTCGGTGTTGCCGAGCACCGGGTCGACGGGGCTGGGGTTGGCGAAGTCGTCCTGCGTCTGGAAG
>DAIQBQ010000153.1:0-7315 GCA_036781065.1 Actinomycetota bacterium | reverse complement strand
ACGCGTACCAGCGCCGGGCGCACGCCGGGGGAGGGATCGCCCTGTCCGACCCGGCCGCCATGATCGACCGGGTCACCGAGGCCATCTGCGACTTCGGCCCGCTTTCCGGGCTGTTCGCCCGCTCCGACGTCGAGGAGATCTTCATCGAGGGCGACCGGGTCCTCTACCTGGACCGCGGCGGCCGGCTGCGCGGGCTGGCGGCACCGACCAGCGAGACCGACAACCGCCAGGTGATCGACCAGCTGCTGTCCGAGACGCAGCGTCACCTTGACGCCAAGTCGCCCATGGTCCAGGCGCGGGTGCTCAACGGGGCGGCCCGGCTCTCGGCGGCGATCCCCCCGATCGCCGACCGGCTCTCTGCCACGCTGCGCAAGTACACGCTGCGCAAGGAGACCCTGCCCTATCTCGTGGAGCGGGACTCGCTGACGCCGGCGGCCGCCTCTTTCCTGTGGAGCCTGATGCAGGCCCGCCGCAGCCTGATCGTGTCCGGGCCGCCGGGGGCGGGGAAGACCTCACTGCTCTCGGCGCTGGTCGCCGCCGCCCCGGCCGACCACTGCATCCGCTGCGCCGAGGAGATCCGTGAGCTGTCAGCCCCGATCACCCACGGCTCCTACTACGAGGCCCGGCCCCCGGCGCTCGACGGCTCCGGCGAGATCGCCCTGCGCGACCTGGTCAAGTTCCTGCTGGCGATGCGCCCGGACCTGATCGTCGTCGGGGAGGTGCGGGGTGCCGAGGCGTTCGAGCTGACCCGGGCGGTCAATGCCGGGTGCGGCTTCCTGTGCACGGTCCATGCCAACTCGGCCCGGGAGGCACTGACCGCCCTGGTCAACGCCGCCATCATGGCCGGCGAGAACGTCGGCGAGGGCATCGTCCGCAAGGTGTTCGGCTCCTCGATCGACGTCGTCATCCACCTGGACCGGGACGAGAGCGCCCGGGTCGGCCCCGACGGGGAGGTGCGGCGCCAGGTGATGGAGATCCTGGCGGTCGTGCCGGCGATGTCCGACGACTTCTCGACCGAGCCGATCTTCGTCCGGGAGGCACTCGGCCGGCCGCTGGTCTGGACCGGCGCCTACCCGCCGGAGGTTGAGTTGATCGAGCGGTCGATGCCCGATGGGGTGACCCTCGCAACCCTGCTCGGGGGCCGGGCGGCTCCGGCGCCGATTGCCCCGGGCGACGTCCCAGAGGAAACACGGCGGCCAGCGGGAACCCGGCGCCCGGAGGGCACCCGGGAACCGGGACGGAACGCCCCGGTCGTGGGGGCGAGCCGGTGATGGCGCTGCTGGCCGCGCTCGCGGTGGGCGTGGTGGCCTACTTCGCCACCGGCTTCCTGACCGGCTGCGCGCCCCGGCTGGGCGCTGGGGTCCGGCCGCCCCACCGGCCGCCCAACCGGCCGCCCAACCGGCGGCCCGCCGGGCGCCGGGTCTGGCTGCTCCAGGCGGGCACCGAGCTGTCGGCGCCACAATTCGTCGCCGGGTCTGCGGTTGCGGGCGCGGTCAGCTTCCTGCTCCTCGCCCTGGTCACCAACGACCCGCTGGTGGCAGTCGTCCCGGCGGTGGCGGTCGCCCTCCTGCCCCGGGCCTGGTTCGGGCACCGGCGGGCGAAGCGGACCGCCGAGCTCCAGCGGTCGTGGCCGGATGGGCTGCGCCACATCATCGGCGGGATCGAGTCGGGGCTGTCGGTTCACCAGGCGATCGCCTCGCTGGCGAGCTCGGGCCCCGAGCCACTCCGGGGAGCTTTCGACCGCTTCGCCCCGCGATCCCGGATGCTCGGGGTCCCCGCCGCCTTGGAGCTGATCAAGCAGCAGCTGGCCGACCCGACCTCGGACCGGGTGCTGGAGGTGCTGCTGCTCGCCCACGAGCGAGGCGGGCGCATCGTCACGGCGGTCCTCAGCGACCTGGCCGACGCCACCTCCCGCGACCTGAAGGCGATCGAGGGCATCACCTCCGACCGGCTGGAGCCGAAGATCAACAGCCGAGCGGTGTTCGTGCTGCCCTGGCTGGTCCTGGTGGCGCTGTGCGCCAGCCCCGGGCCGATCCGGGCCTTCTACCAGAAGCCGGTCGGTGCGGTGGTGGTCGGGGTGGCGGCGGCGATGAGCCTCATCGGAATCCTGATCGTCGAGCGGCTGTCCCGCGACCCGGCCGAGGAGCGGGTGTTCGGTGGCCGGGGATCCGAGGCGAACCGGTGAGCGTCGTCGTCCCGGAGGGCCGGGTGGTGCTGGCGGCGCTTACGGCGGGGGTCGCCGTTGCTGCGGCGGCGGGGCGTCTGGTCAAGCCGACGCCACGGCTGGCGTCGCGGGTCCGGCCGTACACAGTGATCGCCCGGTCGAAGCTCGGGCGCAGCGCCGACGTGGCCGCCGTCACCGAAGGCCCGCCCTGGGCGTCCGGTACGACGGTGCGCAGGCTGTTCGGCCCACCGGTGCTGGCGGCGGCCGATCGGCTCTCCCGGCTGGTCGACGCCCGCAGCGACGAGGGCCTGCGGCTGCAGCTGCGGCGGGCCGGCTACGGCCGGCTGTCGGCTGAGGAGTACCGGGTGCGCCAGCTGGCCGCCACCGCGGTCGGGACCGCCGCAGCGGCCTTCTTTGGACTGGCCATCAGCAGGTCGGCGGCACTGGTCCTGGTGCTGGCCGTGCTGGGGTTCGTCATCGGGGCGACCCGCTGGCGAGCCCGGCTCGACAAGGCGACCACCCTGCGCCGGGAGCGGATGCGGATCGAGCTGTACACCGTCAACCAGTTGCTGGCGATGCAGCTGAAAACCGGAGGTGGCCCGATCCAGGCGGTGCAGCGAGTGGTCGACCGGGGATCGGGCGCGGTCGTCGAGGAGCTGTCCGAGGTGCTGTACCTGATCGCCGGAGGGATGCCTGCCGCCGAGGCCTTCTCCCGGGCGGCGGAGCTGACCGCGGAGCCGCAGGCCGCCCGGACCTACCGGCTGCTGGCGGCCGGGGCCGAGCGGGGCACAGACGTCGCCGTCGCGCTGCGGGCCTTCAGCGAGGACATCCGGGACGACCGCCGGGAGGACCTGAAGCGGGCGGCAACCCGGCGCCGGGCGACGATGCTCATCCCGATCGTCGCCCTGCTGGCTCCCGTGATGCTGATCCTGGTCCTTGCCCCGATCCCGAGCATCGTGTTCGGGTTCCGATAAAAGGGAGGTAGCTGTGCAAACGCTGTACCTGATGGTCTGGGCGCTGCCGGCACGGATCCGCGGCGTGGTCGACGACTCCAACGGCTTCACGACCGCCGAACTGGTTGCCAACGCCGCCCTGGCGATTGTCGCTCTGATTGCCATCTGGACTGCGCTGAGACTTCTCGGCGTGCAGGTGGTCAGCGACATCTCAAACAAGCTGAGCCAGTTCTAAATTGCTCCGGAGGGAGGGTGGCTTCGTCACCGTCGAATACCTGGTGGCCGTGGCGCTGTCGCTGGTTGTCCTGGTGGTGATCGCCAACTTCGTCGTCTGGGAGTACGGGCGGGGCGTCGTCGGCTCGGCCGTTGACGAAGGTGCGAGAGCCGGGTCCCGGGCGCCGGCGCCGGAGGCGAGCCAGCTGCACAGCTGCGAGCAGTCGGCGGACCAGGAACTCGCCGATCTCCTCGGTGGCGCCAACGGGTCGATGGGCAGCGGGGTTTCGATCTCGTGCTCGCGGCTGGGCAACCAGCTGGTGGCGACCGCAGATGCCCACTTCGCTGCCTGGTTGCCCGCGATGCCCGGCTGGACGTTCACCACCAGGGCGACCGCCATCGTGGAGCCGTCCGGATGAACCCGCAGCCGGGGCCCGGGCGCTGGGAGGCTGACCGGGGCTTCGTCACCGTTGAGTTTGTGCTCGGCATCGCCCTGCTGGTGCTGCCCATCGCCCTGATCGTGCTCGCCCTGCCCACCTGGTTCGCCCGGCAGGACATTGCCCGGCTCGCCGCCCAGCAGGCGGCCCGGGCGGCAGTGATCGCCGGGTCGCCCGCCGCCGGCGAGCAGGCGGCGACGGCGGTGGCTGCCAACCAGGGCCTTGACCCTGCCCAGCTGACCGTGTTGTTCGAGCCAGCTTCCAGTTTCGGCCCGGGCGGGTTGGTCACGGCTGACGTCCAGCTGCCCATACCGGCCTTCGTGGTCCCGGGCATCGGCACGATCGGCTCCTTCCATTGGACCGCGACCTTCTCGGAGCGGGTCGACAGCTACCGGAGCGCGCCGTGACCCGGGACCTCCGCCGGCGACTGCGCGGCGACTGCGGCTTCCTGACCATCTGGATGCTCGGGGTGTGCATCCTGCTGCTGGCGCTCGGCGGGGTGAGCGTCGACCTGTGGCACGCCTTCTCGCAACGCCAGCAGCTGGCGGGTATGGCCGACGCGGCAGCGGTCGCCGGAGCCTCCGGCATCGATACGACCCAGTACTACAAAACCGGGAAGGTCGTCCTCGACCAGGACGCTGCGACGGCCCTGGTAGACCAGTCCCTGGCCTCGCAACAGGACGTGGGTTCTTATGTAGGCTTGCACAGCGTCAGCCTTTCGCCCGACGATTCGGAGATCACGGTGATCCTGGACGGGAAATGTTCGCTGTTCCTGCTCGGGTTCCTCACCGGTCGCCACGACCTGACCTTCCAGGCGAGTTCGTCGGCGACGCCGCGGACCTCGTCGTGAAGGTCCACTCCGGGGAGCCGTCGCCCACCGCTGGTCTGGAGTTGGGCGCCCGGGTCGACCCGCTCCACCCGCCGCGGCCCTTCGGCGACGACCTGCCCCCGGAGACATTCTGGCGGCGCCACTTCGTCGCCATCGCCCTTGCCACCTTCTGCACCGCCGCTGCGGTCCTGGTCGTCCAGCAGGTCGGCCTCAAGGGGCTGATCGGGTTCGCCCCGCAGTCGACGCTGCCTCCGTCGGTCAAGCAGCAGGACAAGGCCGCCCAGGCCAAGTTCCTCCCGACCGTGCAGCACATCTTCGCGGTCACCAACGAGGCCATCCAGCAGCGCAACCCCGGCCTTCTGTCCGAGGTGTACACCAGCACCTGCCAGTGCCTGGCGCAGGGGGAGGCCCACATCAACCAGCTGCTCAGCGAGCACGAGGTGCTCGGGGGCATCGGTACCCAGTTGATCGACATCGAGGTGCTCGAGGTCAAACCAAAGGTCGTCCTGCTCAGCGTCAACGACAAGGTGCCCCCCTACCCGATCCTGAACGAGCAGGGCCAGCAGGTGGCCCAGGACCCGGGTCAGGACCAGCAGACGTTCACGATGGACCTCGCCCTGACCAACGGCGTGTGGAAGGTCAGCGACGTCGTCGCCCTGGACGACACGCTGCCCTGACGAGTACGTGCCCGACCCGATGGAACCGACCGGGCCCGCCCTGGCCGAGCAGCTCGGGGCGCTGACAACCGGTCTGCATGGCTGGCTGGCGGGGCTGGACCCGGCCCGGGTCTACGCCGCCCCGGCCGAGGGCGAGTGGAGCGTCATGGAGCTGTTTGCCCACATGACAGAATTCCTCGGTTACTGGTCCGATGCCGCCGCGGCGATCGCCGCCGCACCGGGCGTCAGCTTTGGCCGGACCGTCGACGACGGCGACCGGACCGGTTTCGTGGAGGCGCACCGGGAGGACCCGGTCGACGTGATGCTGGCCGCCTTTTCCGCCGCCGCCGGGCACGCCCGGGCCCAGCTGGCATCGATCCCCGAGGCAGGCTGGTCGGCGGTCGGGGTACACGTCCGCCAGGGCGAGATGACCCTGCGGGACATGGTGTCTGGCCACCTCATCCGCCACCTCGCCGGCCACTGGGAGCAGGCCAAGGCCAGCTACGCCGCGGTGGCCGGCGTCTGATCTCAGGCGCGGCCGTTTCCGGTCCGCCGGCCGGCGTGTCCGTACCGCCGGCGATTGGGCTCCGGCGGCTCGGGTATCGCGTCGAGCAAGGGACGACCAACGCGTTTAAAGGAAGGGGGCTTCCCCATGAGCAAACGCCGGCCCCGGGAGTACCGCTCGGAGCCCGACCGCTCGACTGTCGACCGGATGAAGGACGTCGAGAAAGAAATGGAAGAAGTCGAGGAAGAGCTGAAGAAGGATACCGACCCCTACCACGGCCCCGACGCCATCACGGAACCGACCCGCAAAGTGACCTTCTAAAGGCGCGAGATTGTGGAGTCGTTTCAGGCTTTTCGGCGAAAAAACTGCACAATCTGTCGTTGCTTTATCGCGGGTGCCAGCCGTTGGGGCTGCTGTTCGGGCCGCCCATGTCCCGTCCGGGCTGGCTCTTCGGCACCAGCCACTGAGGAACCTCCAGCGCCGCCATGCCCACGGCGAACACGCCGCCCGCGATCAGGCCGTACATGTAGAGCTGGTGCTCGAAGGTCTCCGCGAGGCGCATCAACACGAGGACGCCGATGACGATCAACATGGCGACCGTCTTGGCGAGGTTGACGTTCGGCATCCGGATCGCCGAGCGCAGCGCCAACAGCAGTACGCCCCCGGCGAGGACAGCTACCCCGACGGTCGCCAGCGCCTGCAGGGCGCCCTTGGTGGCGGCCTCGATCCCGACGAACAGCAACAACAACGCCCCGCTGCCCGCGATAACCCCGAGCTGGGCCTTCGACAGCCTGTGCATGCCTCCAGAGTAGGGCCGAGCAGGATCCTACGCAAGAGCGGGGCCTACCCTATGACCTCAGGCCGGGAGCGTTCGGGAGCACTGTGGTTACTGGGACGGGCTGGCGCCAGAGCCGAACGTCACCGGCGTCCAGGTGTGCCCGCCGTCATGGGTCATCAGCAAGGTCCCGAGCGGCCCGTTGGCGACCTCGACCGCCACCCCCTGCGCCGCCGTGGTGAAGCCGAGATCGGTGAACCCGGATCCCCCGGCGAGCGGTTGGTACACAGTCTCCCACGTCGCACCATCGTTGAAGCTGGCGACCAGTTCCGGTGTCGTGCCGTATGCCGACGCCACGATCGTCTGGCTCCCGGGGGCGGCTGTTAGCGACTGCATGTCCGAGTAGGGGAGTGTGTTACCCAGTTGGGCGAAGGTCGTGCCACCGTCGGTTGAGCGGTTCAGATACTCGCCAAGGTTGTTGCCGCCGAAAAGGCCCTCATCGCACAGCGCGACGAGCGTCGTCGCCGACGGCGCGGCCAGGGTTGCCGGGCCCCCGGTGCTCTGGCACGGGGGCGTCCAGGGCTGCCAGCCTCCGTTGACCAGCCGAGCGCCGGCGATGACGACCCGGTCGTTCTCGACGATCCAACCGGCGGCTCCGTGCAGGACGACCTGCGCCCCGGGGATGGGGCCGCCGCCCAACTGGAGCACCGTCGGCGATGGTTGCCAAGCGTCGGTGCCGACCGGCGTCGTATCGATCGAGATGCCGTTGCCATCGGTGAGGAC
>DAIQBQ010000152.1:0-7324 GCA_036781065.1 Actinomycetota bacterium | reverse complement strand
GCTGGTGCGGCTCGGCCGCTACGACGAGGGCCTGTCCGCCTGCCGCGAGTTCACCGCGCGCTACGGCGCCGCCCGCGATGCCCCGACCCAGGCCCTCGTCGCCGGGGCGCTGCGCTTCCAGGGGTTGGCGCTGGACGGCCTGGGCCGTCTCCGGGAGGAGCTCGCCGCTTGCGCCGAAACCGTGCGCCGCTTCGGTGGCTCCGCCGACCCGGTCCTCCGCGAGGTCACCGCCCAGGCCCTCCTTGCTTCTGCCAGCATCCACGACGAACTCGGCGAGTCGGAACGGGCACGTGCAGCCCTCGAGGAGTTGCTGGCGCGCGGGGCCGGAGCCGCTGTCACCCCGACCCTCGCCGAGACCATCCGGGCAGCGCAGGACCGTCTGGCTGCACCGTTGGTCGCCGTGCACGACGTCCGGCCGGAACAGTTCGACGAGATCGGGGCGCTGACCGTGCGCTCGTTCGACGAGTTCCTGTCCCTCACCGACGCCGCCTTCGCCGAGCACTTCAACCAGGACGCCCGGGACCTGCGGTCCCGGCTGGAAGCCGCCCAGGTGCTGGTGGGTGAAGTCGACGGCCGGCTGGCCGGCACCGTCACCCTGCTGCCCGATGGCGTCAGCTACGAGATGCCCCAGTGGCCACCGGAATGGGCGGTCGTCCGGCTCCTCGCCGTCGACCCGGCGTTCCGGGGGCACGGGGTGGGCCGGCGGTTGGTGGCAGTGTGCGTCGCCCGGGCGAGGGACCTGGGCGCCCCCGCGATTGGCCTGCACACCGCCGACTTCATGGCCGCCGCCCAGCGGGTGTACACGGGTCTCGGCTTCGAGCGGGTGCCCGACTTCGACGCCGACCTGCCGGGGGCGGGCTCGCCGGCCCGGGCTTTCCGGCTCCGGCTCCGGACACCTGGGCAGTCGCTGCGCGCGCCCACATGATGGCGTCGCACCAAGCGCTGGCTTCAAGGCCGCGCCACTGGCCCCTTTCGGGCTGCTTGCTGTTGGAAGTCAAGAGCCCGCCACCTGGCATTCTGAGTACGCCGCCGCCAGTCGAGCCACTTCGGTCTGACCCCTTGAGCCTGCTTGGTGTGATTTTTGCCCGGATTCCGGGCAAAAACAGACATAGACATATGCCGACCGTCAAGGCCGGCGATGACCCACTCGATCCCAGTCAGGTCGAGGCTCGGCAGGGGCCCAAGCAGGGGCTCCAGCGAGAGGAAATGCACCGCGGCCGGTGTGGGCCGGACCGCCGCTGTCCGTCGGCAGAAACGGACGGATTCGATTGACGTGCCCAGCCACACATTGGGGAGCAGATCAGGCTGCACCTCAGCAACGATGGCGCACATCCGCTCGGGTCGCTTGGCCGGGATCTGGAAGGTGTGCTGGCGTGCCTACCGCATGACCTCGAACGCCCTCCCGATGAACTCCTCGGGGACCCAGGAGTGAAACAGGTCACTCATTGAGTTCACGAACACGACCCGCGGGCTGCACCACGTTGTGGGGAGAGCCAGCACGTCGTCGTGTAGGGTCAGCCCGAAACCCGGGCCGCTGCTCTTGGGGGTTCCCATCGGACCAAGGCGATCGCCGCGGCCCAGCTGAAGAACAACAAGGTCGACGCCGCCACCATCGCCCAGCTGCTGCGCTGCGACTTCCTGCCCGAGGCCTGGATCGCCCCCCACGAGGTCCGGGACCGGCGGGGCCTGCTGCGGGGCGGGCCTGGCGCTGAAAACAGCAATCAAGCTGAAAACAGCCATCAAGCTGAAAACAGCCATCAAGCTGAAAACAGCCATCAAATTGCGAGAATGCGTCTCTCACGTTCCCACCAGCGGCCGGGGAGCGGCGGGCCGGCGGCAGCCCGCTTCTGCCGTATACTTTGGTATCTGCGCTTAATCCGGCCAGATCGTGCCCCAGCCGGGGCCCGCCACTCGCACGTAAGGCCCGGCGTGTCACGTCGCCAATCCAGCCCGGAGATGATCGGGCGGTCGGCCCAGCTGCAGCAGCTAGTCGGCGCCGTCTCCATGGCTTGGGGAGGTCACGGCGGCGCCCGGATCATCGCTGGCGAATCCGGTGTCGGCAAGACCCGGCTGCTGACCGAGTTCGCCACCCGGGTCAGGGACCGGGCTACTGTGCTCGCCGGCGCCTGCCTCGACCTGGTCGACGGCGCCCCTCCGTACTGGCCGGTCATCGACGCCCTGCGCGGTCTTCCCGGCCCCACCGCCGAACCGGCGACACTGGAGTCGCTGCTTCCCCCCGGCTCCCCCGCCACCGGCCTGCGGGCGCAGGACCTGCTGTTCGGGCACGTGCTCGAGCTACTGCAGGTCGCCTCCAAGCAGCGGCCGGTCGTGCTCGTGATCGAGGACCTGCACTGGGCCGACCGCTCGACCCGGGATCTGCTGACGTTCCTGGTTGCCGGCCTCCGATCGAGTGCCGTCGTTTTCATCGGCACCTACCGCACCGAGGCCCTTGTCCCGGCCCACCCGCTGCACGCCTGGCTCGGCGAGCAGCTGCGCCACGCCGATGCCGAGCTGATCGAGCTTCCCCGGCTGACCGAAGCGGAGATTGGCCGGCAGCTGACCAGCATCCTCGGTGGCCCCGCCCGGCCCGACGTCGTCGCCACGGTGTGGGACCGCTCGGAGGGCAATGCCTTCTTCGCCGAGGAACTGCTCGCCGCCATGATGGCCGGGCAGGACGACCTGCCGCCGACGCTGCGCCAGGTGCTGCTGGCCCGCATCGGGCTGCTGAGCCCGGCCGCCGCCCGGGCGCTGGCAACTGTGGCGATCACCGGGTCCCCGGTGCGCCACGAGTTCCTCGTCGCCATCGGCTCACTGCCTGAGGACGAGTTGATGGAGGCAGTCCGGGAGTGCGTCGACCATCAGGCGCTCATCGTCGACGCCCGCGGCGAGGGCTACTCCTTCCGCCATAACCTGCTCCGCGAGGCGGTGCTCGGCGAGCTGCTGCCCGCCGAGCGGGCCCGGCTGCACCGTGCCTCGGCGCTGGCGCTGGCCGCCAACCCCGCCCTGGCCCACGGCCTGGCCGAGACCGAGCTGGCGCTCCACTGGGCGGCGGCCGGCGAACCGGAGGAGGCGCTCCCGGCAGCACTGCGGGCGGCCTCCGTCGCCGAGGCCTCCTACGCCTTTGCCGAGGCCAGCGCACAGCTCCAGCGGGCGCTCGACCTGTGGCCGGAGGCACCCCGGGCCACGTCGGCGCTGGACCGCCGGGAGATCACATTGCGGGCGGCCGAGCTGGCCAACCTGAGCGGGGACCAGGACCGGGCGGTGGCACTGGCCAGGGTGGCCTCGTCGCTGGAGGGCGTGCCCCCGATCATGGCGGCGCTCAGCTGGGAGCGGCTCGGCCAGTTCTTGTGGGACGGCGGCCACAGCGAGGATGCGCTCGCCGCCTACAACCGGGCGGCCGAGCTGATCGAGTCCGAACCGGAGGGCCAGGTTGCGGCCCGGGTGCTCACCGCCCAGGCGACCGCCCTGATGCTGACCGGGCGCTACAGCGAGTCGCGGATGAGCGCCACCGCGGCGCTGGCGCTCGCCCGCAGCACCGGGTCCCGCCGGGACGAGGTCCGGGTTCTGGCCGTCCTGGGTTTCGACCTGGCCTATCTGGGCCACCCCGGCGGCGTCCAGCTCCTGCACGAAGCTCGGGCGATCGCCGAGGAGGACGCCGACCTCGACGGCATCGCCCGGACCTTCATCCACCTGGCGACCCTGCTTTCCGAGCCGCTCAACCTGCTGGAGGAGGCGCTGGCGATCGCCGACGAGGGGCTGGAGCGGGTGCGCCAGATCGGTCTGGAGCGGTTCTACGGCGTGGCGCTCCAGGCGCTGACGGTCAACGTGCTGTTCCGGCTGGGCCGCTGGTCCGAGGCTGACCGGCGGCTGCTGGACGCCTTCGACCGCGACCCGGGCGGCACCGCCGCCCTCGACCTGGGGCTGGCCCGCATCAAGATCGCCATGGGCCGGGGCGACTTCGCCACCGCCGTCGCCGACCTCGAGGTGGTGAAGGCCAGCAGCACCCGGGCGATCGACCCGCGGTTCCAGGCACCGCTGCTGACCCTCGAGGCCGGCCTCGCGCTGTGGGAGGGCCGCCTGGACGACGCCCGCCAGGCGGTCTCCCAGGGCATGGCACGGCTGACCGCCAGCCGCGAGCTGTGGTTCGCCGCGCCGCTCGCCTGGCACGGCCTCCGGGCCGAGGCCGACCGCGCCCGGGACGCCTGGATGCGGGCGGCGCAGGCAGAGGTAGCCCAGGCGGCCGCTACCGCCGACGGCTTGATCGAGCAACTCCGGGCGCTGACCGCCGAGCTGGACCCGGGAGCGTCCGCGGTCCACCGGGCCGCCGCCCTGTACCGGGCGATGTGCGACGGCGAGCGGTCCCGGATCGAGGGCGCCAGTTCCCCCGAGGTGTGGGAGTCGGCGGCGGCCGGCTGGGACGAGATGAGCCAGCCCTACCCTGCCGCCTACTGCCGCCTGCGCCAGGCGGAAGCGCTGCTTGCCCAGCAGACCCGGTCGGCCCAGGCTGCGGCTGCCCTCCGGGCAGCCCACGAGACGGCGGTCCGGATGGGCGCCCAGCCGCTGCGCCGGGAGATCGAGGTCCTCGCCGGGCGGGCGCTGATCAAGCTGGCCAAACCCCAACCCCAACCCACCCGGGTGATCGACCTTACCGCCGAGCCGCCCGCCACCCCGGCGGCCACGCAAGCAGCGCACCAGGTCGCCCAGCCGCCAGCCGCCCGGGGGAACCTGTCGAAGCTGAGCTCCCGCGAGCTGGAGGTGCTGGCGCTGGTCGCCCAAGGCCATACCAACAAGGAGATCGCCCAGCTGCTGTTCATCAGCGACAAGACGGCGAGCGCTCACATCTCGCACATCCTCGGCAAGCTGGCGGTGCGCAGCCGGGTCGAGGCGGCCGCCTACGCCCACCGGCTGGGCCTGATCCGCGATTAAGGAGTCGCCGCCGCAGGAATAAGGCATCCTCCCGATGTGCCGGCACCCGGCCCACCGCCATCCTTGCCCTAGCGGCTCCAGTGCGGGGGGAAAACAGGGAGGGGTAGATGCCAGCACAACAGCTCGTCGGGGCGGTGGCCCCGGTCAAGTCGCCGTACGTCGCACCACCGGCCACATCGGTGCCTGAAGTGATTGACCGGCTGGAAGAGATCGAAGCCTACGCCGAGGCCAATGAGGTGCGGGGCCAGCACGACGGCGTCGCCTGCTTCGCATTCCTGTACCACACGATCACGCTGCGGGTGTGGGAGGGGATCGCCTCCGGGCGGTTCTCCGACCCACAGTTCATCGCCAGCCTCGACGTCATTTTCGCCAACCGGTTCCTGGCGGCGCTGCGGGCAGGGGCGCTCGCCCCAGGGGCGGTGCCTCACGCCTGGGCCGTGCTGCTCGACCGGCGGTCCGACCCGCACATCACGCAGCTCCAGTTCGCTGCCTGCGGCGTCAACGCCCACGTCAACTTCGACCTGCCGATCGCGGTGGCCGACGCCTGCACCGCCCTCGCGTCCGCACCTGACACGGGGGCCAAGCACGAGTCGTACCAGGAGATCAACCGGATCTTCGCCGAGGAGATGGAGGCGTTACGCCAGCACTTCGAGGCGACCTGGCAGCGGCTCGTCGACCGGGGGGCGCTGGCCCGGGTGCTGGACAAGATCAACGACTGGACGGTCATCGCCGACCGGGACGCCGCCTGGGAGTCGGCCGAGCACCTCTGGGCGCTTCGCCAACGGCACCAAAACGAGGATCCGTTCGTCCATCACCTTGACGACGTCGCCGGTGCGCTGGGACGCGCCGTGCTGACGCCGGTGCTCTAGAAGGAGGTCGGGATGGCCGGCGTTGCCGCACCCCCAGGGGTCGAGCTCTCAGCGACCCCGGGCACCATGTTCCTGCTGACGAACTCCGGGGTGATGACCCAGCATGCGGGGAGCCAGCTGTGGCGGGCAGTCGAGGCGGGGACGGCGCCCGACGGCCCGACTGCGGCCCAGCTCCGGGCGCTGCGCCGAGAGCGCGCCCGCGGCCAGCACCCAGCGGGTTCGGCGCACCGGAGGGCACCGGCCCGATCGGCGGCGGGGGCTCACCGCTTCGAGATTTTCGACTCGCTGACTGGGCGCTGGTCCCCGGTCCCGCCGACCGCCGGGCCGTGGCAGGTAGCCGATGCCCTGTGCTGGGTGCTACCCGACGGGCGGCTGCTGGTGGGCGGCCTGTCGTCGACCAGCTACTCGACCTACGACCCGGCTTCTCGGCGCTGGACGACGACGAGGAGCGACTCCAGCGGGGGTGACACTGCCAGCACACGGCGGAGGGCCGGGGCGGCGCCGGTCGTGATCATCCGGCTCAGCGATTCCCGTACGGCGACGGTGGGCTGAGGTCCGGGCTCCGAGCGCTACAGAAGCAAGCGAGTTCCAGGTTGGCTGCCGGGGCACCCCGAAACGGGCGGCCGGGGCTAGAACGAGGGGCGGTTTCGGCCCCGGCCCCCAGGGGGGTTATCTCCCGTGTTCTGCTGCCAGGGGGGCTTCCAGCCGGAATTCGGCGCCGGAGCCGAGCCCGGCCCTGGGGCCGCCGGTCCTCCCGGCCGCCGGGCGGGCGGTGCCTCCGAGGGGGTCGAAGCGCCACCGACGCGGCGCCGGCCCATCGGGTTCGACATGTCCATGCCCCTGCCACCGCTCGGGGCGGCTCCCCCACTGTCCCGGCGGACGATGTTGCCGAGCGACCCGCCTCCCGACCGCTGGACCGGGGAGGGGGCTCGGGGGACCGAGCCACGGGCGATCGCGCCACGGTTCTTCTGGATCATCTGGTTCTGCAGACCGCTCAGCCCGTCGGCGACCTTCCGCACCCGCTTGCCCAGCGCCTGCAGCTCCTCGGTGGACATGGAGTTCATCCAGGAGTCGTCAGGACGCATGGCCAGGCGCTTCAGTTCTTCGACTTGCGCCATCAGCCGGTCGAGATCGCTCACAGGAGAGAGCCTACCACCAGGGCTCCGGCTATTACCCTTCCGGTTGCGCCCGCAGCCCACCCGCGCCGGCCCCCGGCCGGCCCTTCTCCAGCACGTACCGGCCGATCACCAGCGCGTCCAAGCCGGTGGCGAAATACGTGTTCAACGCCTCGGCCGGGGAGCTCACAATCGGCTCGCCCCGGTCGTTGAACGAGGTGTTGAGCACGATCGGCACGCCGGTGCGCCGGTGAAAGGCCTCGATCAGCCGGCGGAACAACGGGTTGGCCGACTCGGTGACCGTCTGCAGCCGGCCGGTCCCGTCGACATGGGTGACCGCCGGGATCTCGTTCTGCCGCCCCGGGCGGATCGGCAGGCAGAGCAGCATGAACGGCGACGGGGCGACCGGCTCGA
>DAIQBQ010000151.1:0-7480 GCA_036781065.1 Actinomycetota bacterium | reverse complement strand
CGGCCGGGGCCGACCGATGCTGGTGCGCATCTATCACCGGTGAACCTTGATCAAGAGCCACCCCGCCAGCCCCCCGGAGGCGCTCGACCAACCCGACCGATTACCCGAGCGACAAGGCCGCCTTCGCCACCCGGGACCTCGACTAGCTCAAGGGCGGTTGCGGAGCCGCAGATTGTGGAGGTTTGTCGCCGAAAAATGGCTCTTCTGCCCCATCCGTGGGTGACTGAGTAGCCCCTCGCGACGGCACGCCGTTGTCCCGTATACGTTTCTTGCTGTCCAAGGCCAGAAACGGAAAGGGAGAACGGCGTGCAGTTCAACAAGGTATGGCAAAGGCTGCTCGGTGTCGAGGCGGCGGTGGTGGAAGGGGTCGCCTTCGACGAGGAGGACGAGGTGATCGTGGCCTCGGTCCGGCCCCGCAAGGGAGCCAGGAACCGCTGCGGGATCTGTGGGCGGCGCTGCCCCGGATACGACCAGGGTGAGGGCCGCCGGCGGTGGCGCTGCCTGGACCTGGGATGGGTGCGCACCTACCTGGAGGCCGACGCCCCCCGGGTCCGCTGCCCGGAGCACGGCGTCGTGGTGGCCTCGGTCCCCTGGGCTCGCCACAACGCCGGGCATACGCTCGCCTTCGACGACCAGGTCGCCTGGCTCGCCACGCACAGCTCCAAGTCGGCGGTGTGTGAGCTGATGCGGGTGACCTGGCGCACGGTCGGGGCGATCGTCACCCGGGTGGTGGCCGACGCCAAGGCGTTGCCTGACCGCTGGACAACCTGGTGCGCATCGGCATCGACGAGATCTCCTACAAAAGGGCCACAAGTACCTGGTGGTCGTCGTCGACCACGACACCGGCGCCCTGGTGTGGGCCAAGGCCGGCCGGGACGCCGTGACCGTCGAGGCGTTCTTTACCGAGCTCGGGCCGGAGCGCTGCGCCAGGATCAAGCTGATCTCGGCCGACGCGGCGGACTGGATCGCCACGGCGGCCTGCCCCAACGCCGTTCGCTGCATGGACCCGTTCCACGTCGTGGCCTGGGCCACCGAGGCCCTGGACGAGGTGCGCCGCCAGATGTGGCAGGCCGCCCGCAGCTCCGGGGCCAGGGACATGGCGGCCGACCTGAAGGGTGCCCGCTTCGCCCTGTGGAAGAACCCCAAGCACCTGACCGAGCGCCAGGCGAGGAGGCTGGCCTGGATCGCCACGCTGAACGAGCCGCTGTACCGGGCCTACCTGCTCAAGGAGCAGCTGCGCCACGTGTTCAAGCTGCGCGGGGCGGGCGGCATCGCCATACTCCGGGAGTGGCTCGGCTGGGCGTCGAGGTCCCGGCTGGGGCCGTTCGTCAAGCTGGCCAAGACGCTGCGCCACCACCTGGGCGCCATTGAGGCCGCCCTCACCCACGGCCTCACCAACGCCCGGGTGGAGTCGGTCAACACCAAGATCCGGCTGCTTCAGCGGGTGGCCTTCGGCTACCGGGAGCCCGAGGCGCTGATCGCCATGGCCAAGCTGTCGCTCGGCGGGTGCTGCCCCGACCTGCCGGGCCGCACCCCCCGCAGGCCCACGCCCGCAGCCACGTTCTGCTGAGCGGGAACCGCCCGTAGCCGAGAGGTCCGGGCCGCCCTTGACCGGCGAGCCTCTGCCCCCCTGGACCCCCCCTGGCTGTCCGGCTCCGGCCACGCTTCGTGGCCTGCGCCGGCGCTACGCCGCCAAGCATGCCAGGGGGGCTCTCTCACCGGTCAAGGGCCTTCGGTCTGCTGCGCAGACGGCCCTCGTTTCTCACCGGGCTAACCAATCCGCACGGAGCCCTCTTCGACCCACTCAACCAGACACTGACCCACGGAAGGGGCAGAAGACCCCGAAAAAGCCGGCAAAAACCCCACAATTCGGAGCTTTAGCTTTGTACCGGGGGCTTTTGGAGGGCCAGTCGGTGTCCGCGGAAGCCAGTTGGGCACCGGCCACCAAGGCACATGATGGAGGTCGGCGCCTGTTCTGCTGTTCCCGGCCGAGGGGGTAACCTGGCCCCGTGACCGGGGCGACCGCATGAAACGAGGCCTGTCGGGCAAGACCCGGCGGGGCAGCCCGCCGCTGCCGCGCCAGCGCAAGGCGCTGCGCGTGGTTCAGCTGACGCTGCTCGGCATCGCCGCCATCCTCGGGGCGCTTGCCCTGGCCGCCTGGAGCCAGTACCGCCACCCGCTCCCGGCTGCCGCCGCCATCGGCCAGACGTCGACCGTGGGCCTCGGCGAGCTGGTCGTCCTCGTCCTCGGGGTGCTGGCCTTCTTCGGCTTGGCCGTGGCGATGGGCGTTCGGGTGGTCCGTGGTCCGGAGCCCGACGAGGCCGACTTCGAGTAGCTCAACCGAAGCAGATCGCCGGCGGGCTGATGATGTCGAGCGCCCCGGCATCGCTGCCGTAGAGCACGCCGTCGCCGGCAACCACCACCGGGGGGGCGCTCACCGTTTCGGTCGCCCCGACCGCGGAGGTGCGCGGGTCGGCGCAGCTCAGCGACGACTGCCCGCTCAGCCAGAGCGCTCCGTCGCTGACCGACACATCGACGCCGCCGACCTGGTCGAAGGGGCTGAGCTCGGTTTGCCCTGGGTAGCTGGGCGGCGGTTCGATGTGGCTGAGCGACTGGCTGGACAGCAGCTCGGCTGCACCGCTCATCCCGGTCCGGTAGCCGACCCAGACGCCGGTCGCGGTCGCCGCCACCTCCGGTGCGACGATGGCCGACGGGACGGTCACCTGGCGGAACAGGCTCCCGGTGCTGCCGCTGTACTCACGGACCGTGGGCGAGCCGGCCGCCGTCTCGCCACCGGTGTACAGGAGCCGCCCGGAGGGGTCCGCCGAGATCGAGCTCAGCTCCCCGCCCTGGGGGAACGGGCCGGTCCAGCTTCCGGTGGCGGCATCGACCCGGAAGAGGTCCGGCCCGGCGGCCACCCAGAGCCAGTTGGGTGTGGCGGCCAAGGAGGCGTCTTGCTGGGCCAGCTCGCCGCCGGAGTTGGGGAGCTCGGTGACCGCCACCGGCAGCGCCCGCTGGGAGACGACGGTGAGCGACGTGCGGTTGAGCTGGTACAGCTGCGCGCTGGCCGAGGACCCCGGGTCCGTCACCACCCACACCCACCCGCCGGCGAGGACCAGGCTCGAGGCGCCGCTGATCGGCTGGCCGATCGTGGGGGAGCCGCTCTTGGTCGGGCCCGCTGGCTGGGCGACGGGCACCGCGGCCCCCTGGTCGGGGCCGGGGAGGTCCCACAGCCCGAACACCGCATCCTGCGTGACCGCGTACGGGGTGACCGTGCCGGGGGCCAGGTTGGGGGTGGAGCCCGGGGTTGGCGTTGCACTGGCGGCGGGCGTCGGAGGCGTACCCAGCGAGATGACCTGCGTGGGCCAGCCGGGGGTGAGCGTCGGGTTCGCTGCGGTGGGGGAGGGCGAGACCGCGCCGGTGCCCGGGGTGCCCGGGGCGCCCCCGGGTGACCTGGCCGCCTGCGGGTGGGTACCGGTGCAGGAGACGGCGAGCAGGAGCAACGTGAGCGCGAGCAGGGCGCGGCGATGAGCCATGGCTTCGATTATTCCGCCGGGCCCCGGCTCCTACCCGCGCGCTACCCGGCTCCTACCCGCGCGCTACCCGAGCAGCTTCCGGGCCAGCACGGCGCTGGGCCGGGTCGAGCGGGTGGCGGCGAGGCGCCACAGGTCAGCGACGTTGTCGACGTCCAGGCGCAGCCCGGGCAGCCGGACCTCCTCGACGTGCAGCCCGGCCGCGGCCGCCGCGCCGGCATGGCGGTGCCCGCTGCCCGGCCCGAACTGCGGGGCGATGGCGTCCGGCGGGCGGCGGAGCAGGGCTGTCGTCCCCCCGTCGTCTGAGCGGCAGATGACCACGTCTCCCGCCGTGGCGAACAGCATGCGCAGGTCGTCCCCGGTGACCAGCGGCACATCGAAGGGCATCACCAGCAGGGCCGAGGCGCCCAGGTCGACCGCCGCCCGCGTCCCCTCGGCGACCGCCCCGTTCAAACCGGTGCCGGGATCCTCCACCAGCTGCCAGCCGGCCCGGCGACCAGCACCGGCCACCTCGGCGTCGGAGGTGACGAGCAGCCGGAGCGGCCAGGCCGACGCCGCCTGCAGCACGTCGCCCAGCATCGCCAGTGCCAGGTCGCGCCGGGCGGCGGGGGCAAGTGACTCGGCGAGCCGGCCCTTGGCGCCGTCAAGGTGCTTGACCGGGATCAGGACGGCGTCCACCGGGGGCCCGGGTGGGGCAACGTCCAGGTCGCTTTCTTTATACTTCGACCCATGGCCGAGAACGATACGCTCAGTAAGCTCTCCGAGCCGCTGGAACGCAAGCACTGGAGCCACCTCTACTCCGAGATCGTCTCCACCGAGATCTGCACCGCGTGCTCGGCGTGCGTGGTCGCCTGCCCGCACCACGTCATCGAGATGCAGAACTTCCGGCCCCACCAGGTCGATCCGGCGCACGGACCGGCGGAGTGTGAGCACGGAGAGAAGAGTTGCTCGCTGTGCGCCATGGCCTGCCTGCGCCTCGACGCCGACTTCGACGCCATCGAGGCGACGCTGTTCGGCCGCCGGCGCAAGCACCCCTCGGAGCCGTGGGGGATCACCCGGCAGATGAACATCGGCCGGGCGACCGACCCGGCGATCCTGGCCAAGTGCCAGGACGGGGGGGTCGTGACCGCCATCGTCGGCTGGATGCTGTCGACCGGTGAGATCGACGGGGCGACCTGCGCCCGGCCCCGGGCCGATCTGCCCTGGCTCGACGAGCCGTTCGTGGCGACGACCCCGGAGGAGCTGCTCCAGGCGTCCGGCTCCCGGTACACCTACTGCTCGAGCCCGCTCGCACTGAAGCTCGCCGCCGAGAAGAAGTGCAAGAAGGTGGCGACGATCGGGGTCTCCTGCGAGACCACCGCGGTGCGCGAGATGGCCACCGAGGGGATCAAGCGCTGGAGCCGGATGACCAAGTTCGTCGTCGGCCTCATGTGCAACGAAACCTTCCAGTACGAGCCGTTCATCAACGAGATCGTCCAGGGCCGCTACGGCATCAACATCGACGACGTCACCAAGATCAACGTCAAGGGCGACGTCTTCGTCACCACCAAAGACGGCACCGACACCCGCATCCCGCTCAAGGAGTGCCAGGTTTACGTCAACGAGTGGTGCCACCACTGCCCGGACTTCGCGGCCGAGCATGGCGACATCTCGTGCGGCGGGATCGGCCTCAAGGGTTGGACCATGTCGATGATCCGCACCGAGTACGGCGAGGACGTCTGGAACCGGGCGATCGCCGCCGGGGTGATCGAGTCCAAGCCGGCCACGGAGGACCCCGACGGCCTGCGCGTGCTCGACCGGCTGGCAAAGAAGCAGCGCTTCCGGGTGGGGCCGTTCGAGTCGCACGCGGCAGCCCGTTGGCCGGTCAGGGAGGTGCTCGCCCGGGTGCGCCGGGAGGCCCTGGCCGACGAGTCGCAAACCGAGCCGGCCGCAGCTCCCGCAGCTCCCGCAGCCGACTGACCGTAGGTGCCGACCAAGCGAGAGCCGGTCTACGCGTTCGGCGAATACACGCTGGCGCAGGGCCTCAGGGTCTACTTCCGCTGGCACATCGAGGGCCTGGAGAACGTCCCGCGCACCGGGCCGGCGCTGGTGGCCTCAAACCACATCTCCTACCTCGACGGGCTCTCGGTCGCCTACGCGGTCAACCGGGCCGGCCGCCGGCCCCGGTTCCTGGCCAAGGCCAGCCTGTTCAAGGTCCCGGTGATCGGGGTGGCGCTGAAGGCGATCGGCCAGATCCCCGTGCTCCGGGGCACCAAGGACGCCCCGCAGTCGCTGGAGCATGCCGAGGCGGCGCTGCGCCGGGGGGAGGCGGTCGTGGTCTTCATCGAGGGAACCACGACGACAGCCCCGGACCTGGCCCTCGGCAAACCCAAGACCGGCACCGCCCGGCTGGCGCTGGCGACCGGGTACGACGTCATCCCGTGCGCCACCTGGGGCGGGCAGTGGGTGTGGACCAAGCACCTCGGGGTCAACATGCGGCCCCGCCAGGACATCTGGGTCCGGTTCGGCCCTCCGGTCTCCATGGCCCCGTGGGCCGGCCGGGAGTCGGACCGTCAGGCCTGGCAGCAGGTCTCCGAGACCGTGATGGGCCGCATCGGCGGGATGCTCGACGAGCTACGCCAGCTCAAGCCGTGGACGCCGCAAGCGCCGACCCGTAAGAAGTTCGTCGCCGAGCAGCAGGCCAGGGCCGCCGCCGGCGCTGCGGCGGAGCCGGCTCGGCCAGAAGCGCCCCAGCCGGCGGCCGAGCACCCGGCAGTGGAGCCGGCGTCCGGGGTCGACCCGGGCTGACCAGCTTGAGCCGCATCCGCATCGCCGTCCTCTTCGGAGGCAGGTCGGGCGAGCACGATGTCTCCCGGGTCTCGGCCCGCCACGTCGCCGCTGCGCTCGACCCGGAGCGCTACGAGGTGATCCCGGTCGCGATCACCCGGCAGGGCCAGTGGTTGCTCCCGGAGCTCTCCCGCCGGGTACTCGCCGGCGGTGCGCTGCAGGTCCCGGAGCAGGCGTTCGAGGCCTCCGGCCAGCCGGTGGCGCTGGAGCCGGCGGGCGGGCGCGGTGCGGGCGAGGTGCGCTCCGGGCTGCCGGTCGACGTCGTCTTCCCGGTGCTCCACGGGCCCTTCGGCGAGGACGGCACCGTCCAGGGCCTGCTCGAGATGGCGGGCATCCCGTATGTGGGCTCGGGGGTGCTCGGCTCGGCGGTGGGCATGGACAAGGACGTGATGAAGCGGCTGTTCCGCGAAGCCGGGCTCCCGATCGGGGCGTTCACGGTCATCCGCGACTACGCCTGGGCCGACGCCCGGTCCGAGTGCCTGGCCCGCGCCGGGAGGCTGGGCTACCCGTGCTTCGTCAAACCGGCCAGCCTGGGATCGTCGCTGGGCGTGTCCCGCTGCCGTGACGGCGAGGAGCTGGCGGCGGGAATCGCCGAGGCGTTCCGCCACGACCGCAAGGTCCTGGTCGAGGAAGCGATCGTGGGCCGGGAGATCGAGGTCGGCGTGCTGGGCAACGACCACCCGGAGGCCAGCGTCCCGGGCGAGATCATCCCCGGGGCGGAGTTCTACTCCTACGACGCCAAGTACGTCGACGAGACCTCCCGGCTGGTGATCCCGGCGGAGCTGCCGGCGCAGGCAGTGGCCGCGCTGCGGTCTGCCGCGGTGGCGGCGTTCCAGGCGGTCGAGGCCGCCGGCATGGCGCGGGTCGACTTCTTCTACCGGGACAAGGAAAACGACATCGTCGTCAACGAGATCAACACGATCCCCGGCTTCACCGTGATCTCGATGTTCCCCAAGCTGTGGGCGGCTTCCGGGCTCAGCTACCCGGAGCTCCTCGACCGGCTGGTCGGGCTGGCACTGGAGCGAGCCGGACAATCCGCGTGGCCCCTGCGCGAGCTTTGAAGCTGGACCCACACTCTGCGTAGGCGCGGCTAGTAAGTTTTTCCCGGGTCGCCGAGTCAC
>DAIQBQ010000150.1:0-7533 GCA_036781065.1 Actinomycetota bacterium | reverse complement strand
CACAGCCCGACCCGCTGGCCTCGTCCGGGGAGCAGATCATCGGCCACATGAACGCGGAGGCTCTGCGCATCGGCTTCCGGAGCCCGCAGGACGATTCGGAGTCAGTCCGGCGGGAACTGATCACGATGCTCGCCGAGGCCCGGGTCTGAGGCGAAAAAGTTCTGTGCGTGAAAACGAACAATAATTGTCCCCGATCGCGCACAGAACTCTGGCCAGCAGCTTCCTGCTCGGCGAAGGCTGGGATCGATCGTTTCTCCACCCCACCCCCCTGCTGCCGCCGGCCCCCGGTGCGGGGGGCACGCGGGGCCTCGGTACCCTGGACAATGGAGGAGGAGCGAATGCCAGCCGAGATCGTCGCCTGCCCAAGCTGCGGGGCCAGGAACCGGATCCCTGCCAGCGCCGCCGGCGTACCGCACTGCGGACGCTGCGGGGCCGGCATGCCGTGGATCACTGAGGCCGGGGACGACACGTTCCGGGCCGTCGTCGAGGAGGCGAAGCTGCCAGTGCTGGTCGACCTGTGGGCGCCCTGGTGCGGCCCCTGCCGGACGGTGAGCCCGGTCCTGGAGCGCCTCGCCGAGACCCACGCCGGGAAGGTGAAGCTGGCCAAGGTCAACGTCGATGAGTCACCCCGGCTCTCCCAGCGCTTCAGCGTGCAAAGCATCCCGACGTTGCTGGTGATGCGCGGCGGGGAGGTCGCCGCCCGGCAGGTCGGAGCAGCCCCGGAGCACGTGCTGTCGCGCTGGCTTGACGACGCCCTCAAGGGATAGGCCCTCGGCCTGAACCGGGGAGCCCGGAAGCGGAGCCGGGAAGCAGGAGCCTGGAATAGGGAGCCCTCCGACCGCCGTTGCAACGAGGTCGCTGCGCGGGGAGCCTCGAAATCTTGAGGTACCCTTGAGGGGAGCAGCGCCTGGTGCCCCCGGCTTGGGCCGGGGACTTTTCGCGTCCCCGTCCCGGGAATAACCAACGCCCGCGTGCGTTGGACGGGGTATGAACAAGACGACTTCGCAGCCAAAGGCCTCCCCTGCCGCGCCGCGCAAGCGCCGGGGCGCGGCTGACGGTGCCCCGCCGCCCGCCGGAGCGGACAGCGTCGGGCAGTTCCTCCACGAGATCGGCCGCTACCCGCTGCTGACCAAGGACGAGGAGATCGAGCTCGCCCAGCGGGTCGAGGCCGGCGACCAGGCAGCCAAGGACCACATGGTCACCTCGAACCTGCGCCTGGTGGTCTCGATCGCCAAGCGGTACCAGGGCCAGATGCCCCTGGGCGACCTCGTCCAGGAGGGGATCATCGGCCTGATCCGTGCCGTCGACAAGTTCGACTGGCGGCGTGGCTTCAAGTTCTCGACGTACGCCACCTGGTGGATCCGGCAGGCGATCGGGCGGGCGATCCAGACCCAGTCGCGCACCATCCGCATCCCGGTGCACCTCGCCGAGCGGGAATGGAAGGCGTGGTCGGCCGAGAGGTCGCTCCGCACCGAACTCGGCCGCGAGCCGACGGACCAGGAGGTCGCCGACGCCGCCCGGATCTCGGTCGAGGAGCTCATCCGCCTGCGCCAGACCGCCCGGATCGTCGCCAGCCTCGACCAGCCGATCGAGGAGGGCGGGGAGACCGAACTGGGCGAGCTGGCCGCCTGGGAGGGGCCGGACCTGGAGGAGCAGGTCCACGCCGGGATCGAGGAGCAGACGGTGCGCCGGGCGCTGGAGTCGCTGTCGGAGACGGAACGGCAGGTAATCCGCCTGCGCTACGGCCTCGACGGCGAGCCGATCACGCTCCGTGAGGTGGGCAAGCTGCTCGGCGTCAGCCACGAGCGGGTCCGCCAGATCGAGACCTCGGCCCTCGAGCATCTCTCCCGGGCTGCCGAGATCGAAGCGCTGCGCGTCGCCTAGATCCCCCCAGCTGTCCGGCGGCGTCCCGCCGCGCTGAGCCGCAGTGGAGGCCCGGGGCTGGTCGCTTAGCTACATCTAACGATTGTGGAGTTTTTTCGGCGAAAAGCCGGAAAGGACTCCAAATTCCGGGCTTTAGGACCCGCCGCGTGACGGTCAAGCCCACCATCCAGCCGGCCGAGGCCCTGAGGGCCTTCGGCGACGTACATTCGGCAGCCTGAGGTACTATTTTTGGCATGCCGAAATCTGAATCTGGGCTCCGCCGAACTTCGGCGGTCCAGGAGGACTACCTGAAGGCCCTCCACCGGCTGTCCGGGGGGGACCGGGAGGTGATCGTCCCGACCTCGCAGCTCGCCGAAGAGCTCGAGGTCACCCCCGGCTCGGTCTCCGAGATGCTGGGCAAACTGGCGTCGCTGAAGCTGGCCGTCCACTACCCGTACCGGGGCGCCAAGCTGACCCGGGCGGGGCTCGACGTCGCCGTCGAGATGATCCGCCACCACCGGCTGATCGAGACCTACCTGGTGCAGGCCCTCGGCTACCGCTGGGACGAGGTCCACGAGGAGGCGGACCGGCTGGAGCACTCGATCTCCGAGCTGCTGGAGGAGCGGATGTGGCAGGCCCTCGGCCAACCCGCTTTCGACCCGCACGGCGACCCGATCCCCACCCCCGACTTCCGCATCGTCGCCGCCGACACCGTCCTGCTGCACCTGGTCGGCGCCGGGACGGCCATCCGCATCGCCCGCATCGACGACCGGGACCCGGAGCGGCTGCGAGCGGTCGAGGCGCTGGGACTGCTCCCCGGCGTGCGCTGCGTCCTGGAAGAGGCCAGCGCCTGGGAGGGCCCGGTCGTCCTCCGCTGTGGCGACGACCTCATCCGGGTGCCGCTCGGGCTCGCCCGGGCGATCGACGTGGAGACCATAGATGAGTAGGGCAAGATGAGTAGGGCAAGCAAGGAGCTGCAACGGTCCGGGCCCCCGCTGCCGGAGACCGCCAGCGAGGAGGGGACCCGGCACCCGGCGCTCCAGGTGGCCGCCCGCAAGGCGATCTCGGGCCGGAGCCGGGGCCTGATCGCCGTGCTGCCGTTCATGGGGCCGGCGTTCATCGCCTCGATCGCCTACGTCGACCCGGGCAACTTCGCCACCAACGTCTCGGCCGGCGCCCGGTTCGGCTACGACCTGCTCTGGGTAATCCTGGTCGCCAACCTGATGGCGATGCTGCTGCAGACCCTCGCCGCCAAGCTGGGCATCGCCACCGGGAAGAACCTGGCCGAGCTGTGCCGGGACCGCTACCCGGTCGGGGTGTGCCGGTTCTTCTGGGTGACCCAGGAGATCACCGCCATGGCCACCGACCTCGCCGAGTTCCTCGGCGCGGCGATCGGCATCAACCTGCTCTTCCACATCCCGCTGTTCGGGGCGGCCCTGATCACCGGCGTGGGCGTGTGCCTGATCCTTGCGTTGCAGGGCAAGGGATTCCGGGGCCTGGAGGCGTTCATCGGCGGGTGCGCCATCGTCATCGCCATCTGCTACGTCGTCGAGACGGTGCTGGCCAGGCCGAGCTGGAGCCGGGTCGCCACCCACACGATCGTGCCATCGCTGCCCCACGGTGCCGCCCTGCTGGCGGTGGGGATCGTCGGGGCGACCGTGATGCCCCATGTGATCTACCTGCATTCGCACCTGACGCAGGGCCGGGTCGTGGGCAGCGACGCCGCCGAGCGGCGGCGCATCTTCCAGTTCGAACGCATCGACGTGCTGCTGGCGATGGGCCTCGCCGGCCTGGTCAACCTGGCGATGCTGTTCATGGCCGCCAAGGTGTTCCACTTCACCGGCCACACCCACGTCGGCGACATCTCGACCGCCTTCCACACCCTGACCCCGCTGCTCGGCGGCGGGGCGGCGCTCGTCTTCGGCGTGTCGCTGATTGCCTCGGGGATCGCCAGCAGCCATGTCGGGACGATGGCCGGGCAGGTCGTCATGCAGGGGTTCATCGGCTACCGGATCCCGGTGTTCTGGCGCCGGGCGCTGACGATGGTGCCCGCCCTGGTGGCGATCTACCTGAAGCTCAACCCGACCACGACGCTGGTGCTGAGCCAGGTCGTCCTGAGCTTCACGCTCCCGATCCCGGTGATCACCCTGATCGCGTTCACCCGGGACCGCCACACCATGGGCGACCTGGTGAACCACCCGATGACCACGGTGCTCGGCTGGGCGTGCGCCGCGCTGATCGTGGTGCTGAACGCCGTGCTGCTGGTCCAGTCCCTGGCCGGCTAGGGTTCAAAGGAAGGCGAGCAACGGGGACCGGCGGCCTGCTCACGCCGGTCCCCGTTGCGGGTCCGCCAGCGGCTCAGTGGTGGCCTTCGTTGAGCGTCTCCCCGGTCTCCAGGAACGACTTCAGGTCGCTCAGCACCCATGGCCAGCCGCCACCGGCCCCGGTGTCCTCCATGCCGCCGGACATCAGCAACTGCAGCTTGGGGGCGCCCTCGAGCTCGTGGGTCAGGGTGAGCCGGGTTGCGCCGTTCTTGGCGGGCTCGAGCTCGTAGGTGAGCCGGGTGTAGCCCTCGGCGGCCAGGCTCGGGTCCATGAGCATCGACCAGGTCTGGACCAGCCGGCGCGGCGGGTCGCACTCGATGATCTCGCCGGCGATGCCGACGTCCGGCGCGCCCATCGCCCGCATGCCGTCGTTGGTGTAGCCGGTGTACTTCCCGCCCGGGCGCAGGTCGTACTCGGACACGCAGCCGTAGCCATACTTGTCGTTCCACTCCGGGTTGGTGATGGCGTCCCAGACCCGCTCGGGGCTGGCCTTGATGTAGACCCGGTAGACCTGCGTCGTGACCAGCGTCCGTGGTTCCGTCGCCGTGCTCATGACCCCTCCTCCAGTTCCGCCTTGAGCTCCGCCAGCGCGGAGATCCGGCGCTCCGTGTACTTGTCGATCCACCGGTTGTGGATCAGCCGGATCGGCACCGGGTTGAGGAAGTGGAGCTTCTCCCGACCCGAGCGCCTGGTGACGACGAGTCCCGCGTCCTCGAGGATCTTCAAGTGCTTCATGACCCCGAACCGGGTCATCTCCAGCTCGGACTCGAGCTCGGTGAGCGTACGGCCGTCACGCTCGAAGAGCCGGTCGAGGAGGAAACGCCGGGTGGGGTCCGCCAGCGCCTTGAATACACGGTCGTCGTCGTCCACGCCGCCATGATAGGTGACCATTCAGTCACATGTCAACTGCCCGAGCAGCCCGCCAGCGCAGGATTTTGCTGGACCATTCACGGGAGTCGGGGCAGCCGGGGGTGTAAGGTCGCGCCAGGTGCAAGCGGGACCGGGCCGGGTAGAACGACGAAAAGGTCTTGAGGTCAGAACAGGATTGCTCAGGAAAATGAGGAAGGCAGCGGAGGCGGCGTCCAGCAATGGCCAGGGTGGCGGCATCTCCGGGACCATCTCCACGTTGGTCACCGACATCGAGCGGCTGGTGCGCCTCGAGGTCGAACTGGCCAAGCAGGAGATCACGGGGCTGGTCAAGCGCAACGCGGTCGCGGTCGGGATGTTGGTGGTTGCGCTCCTCGGATTGCTGTTTGCGTTCATCATGTTCCAGGTATGGTTAGTAGTGTTGATCCCCCACCACGCCATCGTCGCCGGGGCGATCGCTGCTTTCTGGCTGCTGCTCACCGTCATGCTCGCCCTGATCGGAAAATCCCGCCTCAAGATCGAGCCACCGAAGGCCACGATCCAGAGCCTGAAGGATGATTTGGAATGGGTGAAACAACAGATAAGACCAGAACCGAAATAACCGCACTGCGCAAGCAGATGTCCGGGCTGGTGTCCGACCTCCGGCACACCGCCGACGACTCGGCGAAGGCCGCTGCCCCGCTGGTGGCCGTCGCCGCCGGCCTGGGCGTGCTCGCGCTCGGGGTGGTCATGGTGGTCAAGCACAGGAACAAGAAGCGGGCCGCAGAGCTGGTCGGGACCCTGAAGCAGGTCGCCGTGGCGCTCCAGGACCACCCGACGATGTCGGTGGAGGCGCTGGGGGCACTCCCCGCCAACGCACTCCGCGAGGTGATCGAGCGCAAGCCGACGGAGCCGCCACTCGGCACCCGGCTGATGGAGACGGCGGTGCGCACTGCGGTCAGCACCGCGGTGAGCTTCGGCTTGAAGGCGCTCCGGGAGCGGCTGATGCAGATGCCGAGCCTCGGGGGCAGCCAGAACGGCTCGCTCAACGGCAAGGCGGCCGGCCAGGGCGCCCGGGCCGCAGCCGGTCACCCCGGCTGACGACCTGGCGCGAAACGCTCAGTCGGCCAGGGCTATACGCCCGTACCCCCGGGACCGCGGCCTCGAAGACATCGACAGCTCCCGCTCCATGCGGGCCTGGTCCTTCGTGCAGTACCGGGCCGCTGGCAGGGCCTCGAGCCGCCCGGGATTGATCGGCTTCCCGCACGCCTCGCAGATGCCGTAGGTGCCGGAGGCCAGGCGGTCGGAGGCCCGCTCGACATCGGCCAGGCCAGCCTCGACGCCAAGGAGGATGGACAGGTCCTTCGAGCGCTCGAACGTCTCCGAGGCGATGTCCGCCGGATGCTCCTCGTTGCCACTCGGCTCCGGCGAGCCGGCACTGGCGGCCGAGTCCGGACCCAGCAAGGAAGAACGAAGGGCGAGCAGCCGGTCGCTGGCCGCAGCGAGACGCTTGCGTATAGTGTCATCTTTCATGTTGTCCCCTCCCTTTGGCGGTTCTATCTTTCCCACGAACGGCAGCATTCAACCGGCCGTTTCGCAGGTTGCGCCGGCCCGGTTCCCCCTTAATCCGGGGACCTGCCGGCAGTCTGAACGGGACAGCCCAAGGCGGGCGCAACCCGGCCTGTGCCTCCGCCACGGGTCGTACACGGGGTCGTTCCCGCTCACTGGCGGCGCGTTTGGTAGATCTAGGGGCCGAACCGTCGATAGGTACCTATTCTTGTAACCAAACGGGCGTATTTCGCCCTTTTAATTACAAGAAACCCCGACACCGCGGCTCGGCGCAGAGCTTGGCTTCCCGTCGTTCACGCAGGATCCCATCGAGCAGATCCATAGTCCGGTTCCCCAGCCCGGACAAGGCACATGTCGCCCGCCGGCCGCGCCGGGCCCCGCCGGTTGGCCGCCACAAGCCGCTTCAGTGCCGGGGCGATCCGGTCGAGCAGGGCCGCCCGGATGGTCGCCCGGCCCCCGGCGTATCCCGGGTTCCCAGCCGGGGTTGCCGCAACGGATGGGGACAGCAGGCCCAGCGCCTCCAGGACGGCCTGCCGCTCGCCCGGCCGGCTGAACGGGTAGGTGTGCCGTACCCCGACGCAGGCGAAGCACAACCGCATCTGGCAGCCGTCGAAGCCGTTGGCCAGCCCGGGGGCCAGCGCCACGCCCGCCTCGCTGAGGAAGAACCTGGTGACGTCGACGCTGTCGCTGATCGCGGTCCCGTCGGGGCAGCGGAGCCCGCGCATCCCGTCAAACGACAGCAGGATCGAATGCCCGGCCCGGGGGGCGTGCTCCAGCTCGACGAGCTCGGCGCCCGCCTGCCGGTTGACCGCCGGGATCAGGTCCATGATCAGGGCTGCCCGGTCCCGGGCTTCGACGGCGTCCTCGCGGTGGTATTCGGCGGGGACCTGAAGGGCGGCCAGGGCCATCAGCTTGGCGACCTGCGGGGTGG
>DAIQBQ010000149.1:0-7634 GCA_036781065.1 Actinomycetota bacterium | reverse complement strand
CGAGGTCACCGAGCCGTTCCCGCCGGTGCGCCGGGGGGCACCTGACACGCCCGCTCCCGCCCGGCTGCCCCCGCCGGTGCCCTACCCGGGTGCCGGGGGATCGGGCGGGTACGGCGGCTACGCCGGGGGATCGGGCGGGTACGGCGGAGGCGGCGGCGGGGGTGGGGGTCGTTGGCAGCCTTCGGGTGGCTGGGGGAGTGGACCGCCGCCGTGGCAGCCGCCGCCCAGGAAACGGCGCAAGGGCCCGCTGGCGGCCCTGTTCGTCGTGGTGGTCCTGGCGGTGATCGCCGCCGGCTACGCTTTGGCCGCCTTCGTTATCAATCCGAACCGCTCCGGCCACCCGCTCGCGGTGGGTCAGTCGACGCCCTCCACGACCCCCAGCCCCGCCGCCAGCCCGACCGCGCCGCCCAGCGCAGTGGCACCCCTGGCCCCCAGCGTCGCCCCGGCCGTGCCGTCCCCGGGTGCCCCCGCGCCGCAGGCGCCCGCGCTCAGTCTCCAGGCGATCGTAACCAAGGTCGAGCCCGGCGTGGTCAACGTCGACTCCCCGGCCAGCACCGGGGGGACCGCCGAGGGGACGGGCATGATCCTGACTTCGTCGGGTGAGGTGCTGACCAACAACCACGTGATCGACGGGGCGCTGTCGACCACCGTCCAGCTGGCCGCTACGGGGCAGAGCTTCCCGGCGAAAGTGGTCAACGACGACGTCGGCGCCGACGTCGCCATCTTGCAGATCCAGGGTGCCTCGGGGCTCCCCACTGTCCCGCTGGGCAACTCCGCCAACATCGCGATCGGCGATCCGGTCGTCACCCTGGGCAACGCTCGCGGGCTGAACGGGCCGTCGTCGGTCAGCACCGGCAACGTCGTCGCCCTCAACCGCTCGATCACCGCCTCCGATGCGTCGACCGGCGCATCGGAGAGCCTGACCGGCCTTATCCAGATCAATGCCGGGCTGCAGCCAGGGGACTCCGGCGGGCCCCTGGTCAACGGCCAGGGGCAGGTCATCGGCATGGACACCGCGGCCTCCAACCGGGTCCGGTTCTCCTCCTCAGCCGGCTTCGCCATCCCGATCAACACCGCGCTGGCGGTGGCCGCGCAGCTGGCGACGTCGCCCCCCAAGGCTGCGGCGGGGTTTCTCGGCGTCGACGTGGCGTCGATTGCCAACGCCGAGCAGGGCGTCCCGGGGTTCACCCCTCCGGTCCAGGCGGGCGCCTTCGTCGCCGCGGTGATCCCGGGCTCACCGGCTCAGGCAGCAGGCCTCGCCGCCGACGACATCATCGTGTCCATCGATGGGGCGCCGGTGAGTGACCCCAACTCGCTGACCAGCCTCCTCGCCCAACACCACGCCGGCGACACCGTACGGGTCGGCTGGGTCGACGAGCTCGCCACGTTGCGCACCGCCTCGGTCACGCTGACCGCCCGCCCCCCCGATTAGGGGACGCCCTCCCGCGGTAGCGGGCGAAATCTTCGCCGCTGCTTCATCCGTACTCCCTGGGAACAGGCGGGGTCGGGAACGAATGAGGACGGCAGTGAACTCTGGCCGGCGCGCGGACGTAGTATCGGGTGTGCGGGACCGCATGGTTGGTTCGCCCGGTCCATCTGACGAGGCCCTGCTGGTCAGCATGGGGCTGGGCGACCGCGCCGCCGCCCGGGCGTTCGTCGAGCGGTTCCAGGCACGGGTCTACGGGCTCGCCCTGAGCATTGTCGCCGACCCGGTCCTGGCCGAGGACCTCGCCCAGGAAGCGCTGACCCGGGCCTGGCGCAACGCCGCCGCCTACGACGCCCGGCGGGGCGGGGTGGCGACCTGGCTGCTGACCATCACCCGCAACCTGTCGATCGATGCCCTGCGGCTCCACCGCGCCCGCCCGACCGACCCGGGCATCCTGGCCGGGCTGGAGCTGGCCAGTGACGAGCCGGAGCCGGGCGACGCCGCGGTGAGGTCGGACACCGCCCGCCAGGTCCGCGGTGCGGTCCGCCAGCTGCCTCCCGACCAGCGCCGGGCGCTGGTCCTCTCCGCCTTCTACGGGCAGACTGCCCAGGAGATCGCCACCCAGGAGGGGATCCCGCTGGGCACCGCCAAGACCCGGATCCGGGCCGGCATGCGCAAGCTGCGGGTCCTGCTTGCCGAAGGGTCGGTCACGCCATGAGCGACATGACCTGCGCCGAGGTCGAGGACCTCGCCCCCGAGCTGGCACTCGGTTCGCTGCCGGGCGACCAGCGGTCGGCGGTCCTGGCCCATCTCGATGGGTGCGCCGCCTGCCGGGGCCTGGTGAAGGAGCTGGCCGATGTTGCCGACGCCCTGCTGCTGGCCGCTCCCGAGGTTGAGCCACCGGCCGGCTTCGCCCGGAGGGTGACCCGGTCGATGGTGGGGGACCGGGCAGCCCGCCGATGGCTGGGCTGGCGCCCGGTGGCCGCGGCCTCGGTGATCGCGCTGGCAGTCGGCCTCCTGGTCGGTCTCCTCCCAGCGCACCTCGGCTCCGGCGCCACCGTGCACGAGGCGACGTTCGTGGCGGCGGCCGAGCCGGTCAGCGGGTCGGTGTATATGCGCGCCGGGAACCCGTCCTGGGTGTTCATGACGGTCAAGGACACCAAGGCCTCGTCCGGGGAGCACTACGCCTGTGACCTGGTCATGGCCAACGGGAAACACATTGCCATCGGGAGCTTCCCGGTCAACGGGGGCACCGGCAGCTGGGGGCGGTCGGTACCGATGAACATCAGTGAGATCCGGACGGTGATGCTCTATGACCCGGACGGCAACATGGTGGGCAAGGCGACGATCCCAGGATAGCTATCGAGGGGCCGGCGCGGCCACCGCAAGCCGGGCCAGGTTGGCCATGTTCCGGCGGATCGATCGCTCCACGATGAGCTTGGTCAGCAGGCGCTGGTCGGCCCGGAGCCACCACGGGATGTAGTTCTGGGGCCAGACCTCGCACCGGTAGCTGATCATCGTGCCGTGCGGCCCGGGGGCCAGCTGGTAGCGGTGCCGGAAGGTCGACTCCAGGGTCGGCCGGTGCTTGCGCTCCAGCCGGGAGTCGGTGTCGAACCCGAACCGCTGCCCCAGCGCGGCCTCGACCACCACCGACCGGTCGGCGAAGCGCATCGACAAGATGTTCGACCCGGTCGATGAGAAGCGGTCCCCGACGGTAGCCTCCTCCGGGGGCGCCTCCAGGCTGAGCAGCCGGAACGACTTCTGCGGAGCTTGCTCACCGGCCCAGCTCAGGTGGGTCCGGAGGTCGGCCAAGACCCGGTAGACCGCCTCGGGCGACGCCGCCGCCACCACCCGGGCCCGGAATGTGATCGTCGGTGCCGTCCGGTTCATGCCCGCCCCCCGTCGTTGCCCGCCGGCGCTGGCTGGATGGCCATGGCGCCCCAGTCCAGGAGGGTGCAGGTGTCGTCGCCGACGGTCCAGCCGTCGTGACCCGGCGGGATGATGAACAGGTCGCCCGCTTTGATGTCGAGGGCGCCGCCGTCATCCAGCTCGACGTGCAGCTGCCCAGTCAGGCAGTAGCCCACGTGGCGGGCCGGGCAGGAGTCGGTGCCCAGGATCGGCCGCATGTCGTTGCACCACCGCCATCCGGGGGTCAACGTCTGGAAGTTGACCGAACCCCCACCGAGCTTCACGACTTCCACTGAGCCGTGCGCGTAGGGAATTGTCTTGTCTGGGTTTTCGAAGCTGCCAACGAACCCGTCCACCGGTCCCTCCTCGTCTCCCGAGGGCCCTCCCCGGGTCTGGGAGAACGATGCGCCCGGCGTCGGGCCGGGTCATGAGGACTTTTCCTCAGGCGAGTGGGGTTCTCAGGGGTGGAGTGGCTCCAGCGGCTCGAGGGTGGCCAGCATCCCGTGCTGCATGGCGAACAGCGTCGCCATCGCCCGGCTGGAGGCGCCGATCTTGGCGTAGATCCGCTCGATGTGGTTGCCCGCGGTCTTCGGCGTGATGTCGAGTGCCCTGGCCACCTGGCGCGTCGTCGCCCCGCGGGCGACCAGCAGCAGGACCTCGACCTCTCGTGGGGTAAGCCCGGCGGGCGCTGCCGGCTCATGGACGGAACGCTGGCCCGTCACGCCCAGAACCGCGTCGACTGCCGCTGCGTCGAGCCGGCCTTCCCGCGCTTGGTGGCGCAGCTGGTCGGCGGCCCTGCCCGGTGTGGTCCCCGGCCGGTGCGGGCGTTCCTCGAGCAGCGCGTGGTAGACGTCGGCGGCGGCCAGGTACCGCCCCAGCAGCGGGATCTCCGGGCCGCGGATGCCGCGGTGGTAGCCGGAGCCATCCAGCCGCTCGTGTACCGACGAGGCGATGGCGGCGACTCCCGCCAGGGCGGCCGGGCGCCGGAGCATGCGCTCGGTGTAGTAGGAGGCGAGCCGGGCCCGCTCCCGCTCGCCCTCGGTGAACGGCCCGGGCTTGTCCCAGATCGAGTTGGGGACGCCGGTTCGCCCGAGTTCGTGGACGAGGCCCGCCCGGCGCACGGTGGTGACGTCGCGGGCGGGCAGCCCGGCGGCCTGCACAGCCGTTCCCGCCAGTGCCGCGACGCCTCGGGAGTGGCCGGCGAACCAGGGCGACTTGAGGTCGGCAATGTCGGCCAGCACCCCGAGCACGGTCTCCAGTTCGTCGTCGCCGAGCGGTGGGCGGGCCAGCGGCTCGGCGGCGAGCGCCTGCTCCCAGGTCGCTTCCTCCAGGCCGGCCAGGATCTCCTGGGGTGCGGCACAGAAGGCGGCGGCCGTCTCCGGGGCGAGCTGCTTGCCGGCGTTGCGGCGCACCATCGCCACCGCCCCGTCGACGCCCTGCAGGCGGTGGTGCACCTCGGTGAACTCGGCCAGCACCATCAGCCGCACCGAACGAGCGATCGCTTCGCCGGCGACGCCACGGGGTACGCCCTTCCCGTCCCAGCGGGCGAAGGTCTGCCGCAGTGCCGGGCTGACCCCTGCGTCCAGACCCACCCGGTGGGCGACGTCGGCGGTCAGCGCGGTGTGGCTGAGCAGCGAGGCCTCGACCGCCCTCGCCCGGGTCAGCATCATGCCGGCAGCCGCCTGCATCCGTTCCGGTGCCGGCCGGCCCGATCCCGCCCGGCCGAGCAGGAAGAACATCTGCGCGAGCTGGGAGGGCCCGACGTGGAACACGCCGGCCCGGAAGGCGATGTCGTCTCCGAAGAGCTGCATCAGCTCGAACGACTCGCCGGTGCAGACGGTGGCCAGCAGCGTGACCCAGTAGGTCTCGCAGCGTTCAGCCTCGTCGAGGCCCATCCGCTCGGCCAGCCGCTGGGCGATGAGGCAGGAGCGCAGCACGTGCTCCATCGGTTGGCCGAGGGCGAGGTCGGAGGAGAGCGAGAGGACGCAGATCAGTTCGGCGAGGCGGGTGCCGGTCACCCGTGCAGATGGCGCGGCCGCGGCCACCGCCGGTTCGTTCGGAACCACCCCGTTTCCCTTCCTTGCAGCCGCCCAGCTGCCGAGAAACGATTGTGGCAGGTTCCCCAGCCGAGCCGGGGGCTGCCTCACTCATTGGAATACAGAGTTTTGTGGATCGTGGGGATTGATAATGAGGGCCCTTGATCCACAAAACGCCGCCAGCTCCTGCCCAGCCTCAGCGGGTTGGCCGCCGGGCCGTCAACCGAAACGCCTGAGCCACCCCCAGCACCGGCGACGCGACCAGCGCCCAGGGCACCAGGTTCAGCACCGCCGTCTCGAATGCCGGGGCCCCCGGGTTGCCGGGGTGCCCCGGCGGGACCGCCAGCGCGAAGACGAAGAACGGCACCATGCCAAACAGCACCAGCCACACGGTGATCGAGGCCATCACCACCAGCTTCCGCTCGCCCCGCCCGATCTTCCGCACCAGCCGCAGCGAGCTGGCCGCCCCGCCGGCCATGAGCACCACCTCGATCAGGGCCAGCAGCGTCAGGTTCACCAGGCTGCCCTGCGAATATCCATGACGTGATTTTCCCACCGGGGACTTGAGGCACAATGGCTGGCATGCCCCCGCTCAAGCCTTCCGCCGCGAGCCAACTCGTCATCCGGGGCGCCCGCGAGCACAACCTCAAGGACATCAGCCTGGAGCTGCCCCGGGACTCGCTGATCGTCTTCACCGGCCTCTCCGGCTCCGGGAAATCCTCGCTCGCCTTCGACACCATCTACGCCGAGGGCCAGCGCCGCTACGTCGAGAGCCTCTCCTCGTACGCCCGCCAGTTCCTCGGGCAGATGGAAAAGCCCGACGTCGACTTCATCGAGGGCCTGTCCCCGGCGATCTCGATCGATCAGAAGTCGGCCTCCCGCAACCCCCGGTCGACCGTCGGGACGATCACCGAGATCTACGACTACCTACGCCTCCTGTACGCCCGCATCGGCGAGCAGCACTGCTACAAGTGCGGCCAGCTGATCGCCCGCCAGTCGCCGAGCCAGATCGTCGACCAGGTGATGACGCTGCCCCCCGGCACCCGGTTCCAGGTCCTCGCCCCGATCGCCCGCGGCAAGAAGGGCGAGTTCGAGAAGGTCCTGGAGGGCCTCGCCGCCAAGGGCTTCGCCCGGGCGAAGGTCGACGGGCTGGTGGTCGACCTCTCGGCCCAGGAGGGGTCCGTGAAGCTCGACAAGTACTACAAACACGATATCGAGGTGATCGTCGACCGCCTGGTCGCCAAACCGGATATCGGGCGGCGGCTGGCCGACTCGGTCGAGACCGCGCTGAAGCTGGCGGAAGGCGTCGTCGGCGTCGAGTTGGTCGACACCAAGGAGACCACCCTCTACTCGGAGAGCGCCGCCTGCCTGAACTGCGGCCTGTCGTTCGACGAGCTGGCCCCACGCAACTTCTCGTTCAACACCCCGTATGGCGCCTGCCCCCGCTGCGACGGCATCGGCACCCACCTGGAGGTCGACACCGAGCTGGTTGTCCCGGACCCCGACCGCGGGGTCGGGCAAGGGGCGATCAGCCCCTGGGGGAGCGGCCGGCTGGAGTACTTCGACCGCATGCTGGAGGCGGTGGGCGAGGCGTACGGCTTCTCCGGCGACACTGCCTGGAAGGACCTGACCGGCGCCCAGCGCGACGTGGTCATGAACGGCACCGGCGACACCCAGGTGTTTATCCGCTACCGCAACCGCTACGGCCGCATCCGCCAGTACACGACGACCTTCGAAGGGGTCGTCCCCTGGCTGGAGCGGCGCCGGTCGGAGGCCGAGTCGGACACCACCCGGGAGCGCATCGAGCAGTTCTTCCGCGAGGTGCCCTGCCCGTCCTGCCACGGGGCGAGGCTGAAGCCGGAGTCGCTGGCGGTGACGGTCGGGGGGATAAATATCTGGGAGCTGTCCAGCATGTCGGCCCAGGAGGCGGCGAAGTTCGCCGGGTCGCTGGAGCTGAGCGAGCGCGAGCGGTCCATCGCCGGCCGGATCCTGAAAGAGGTCGACGCCCGCCTCGGGTTCCTGGTCGACGTCGGCCTCGACTACCTGACGATCGGGCGGGGGGCGGCGACCCTCGCCGGCGGGGAGGCCCAGCGGATCCGGCTGGCGACCCAGATCGGCAGCGGTCTGGTCGGCGTGCTGTACATCCTGGACGAGCCGTCGATCGGCCTGCACCCGCGGGACAACCGGCGGCTGATCGACACGCTGGTGCGGCTGCGCGACCTGGGCAACACCCTGATCGTCGTCGAGCATGACGCCGAGACGAT
>DAIQBQ010000148.1:0-7634 GCA_036781065.1 Actinomycetota bacterium | reverse complement strand
CTACCCGACCGCGGTGATCGCCGAGGTCCGCCAGCTGGTCTACCTGCACCTGCGGCTGCACAGCTACGGGCTCGGCTGGACCGACAAGGCGGTGCGCCGCTACGTGCGCGACGCCGGGCCGCTGCTGGGCAAGCTCAACACCCTCGTGCGCTCGGACTGCACAACCCGCAACCCGCGCAAGGCCGCCCAGCTGTCCGCCCGCATCGACGAGCTCGAGGCGCGCATCCGGGAGCTGGCCGCCCAGGAGGAGCTGATGGCACTGCGGCCGGCGCTCGACGGGCACCAAGTCATGGCCCACCTCGGGATCACGCCGGGGCCGCGGGTGGGCAAGGCGCTGGACTTCCTGATGGAGATCCGCCTGGACGAAGGGGAGATCCCCGAAGAGGAGGCCTACCGGCGCTTGGACGAGTGGTGGGCGAGCGAGCAGGCGGCACGATGACCAAGCTCCCCCCGCCACCGGACGACTGGTACGTCGCCTTCGCCCGTCACCTCGGCGAGGCCTACCTGCGCTACGCGTTCACGACCGGGACCGCGCAGGAGGTTGACTTCATCGCCGAGACGCTGGCCACCGCGCCGGGTGAGCGGCTGCTCGACGTGGGGTGCGGGCCGGGGCGCCACGCCGTCGAGTTCGCCCGGCGGGGGCTGGCCGTCACCGGGGTCGACATCTCGCCGGAGTTCATCGCCCTCGCCCACCGGGCGGCGGCTGAGGCCGGGGTCTCCCCGTCGTTTTTCGAGATGGATGCCCGGGAGCTGCCCTTCGACTCCGAGTTCGACCTGGCGATCTGCCTCAACGAGGGCGGGTTCGGCCTCGGCCTGCCCGACCTGCAGATCCTGAAAGGGATCCGGAAGGCGTTGAAACACGGGGGCCGGCTTGCGCTCGGGGCGCCGAACCTGTTCTACGTGCTCAAGCACGGCGGGGTGCTCCGCCCAGCCTCCGAGCCCCCCCCGGTTGGGGCGCCCCCGGCAGCGGGCGAGTTCGACCCGGTGAAGATGCTGTACAAGGCGCGGGTCGACGGCATCGAGGGGGCCGCCGGCGAGCCGGCCAGCTTCGAGATCTGGAACTCCTGCTACACCCCCCGGGAGCTGGAGTGGATCGCCAACGGGGCGGGGCTCGATCCGGAGGCGGTGTTCGGCATCGCCCCGGGCAGCTACGGGCGCGACCGGCCGACGATGGATCACCCCGAGCTGCTCCTGATCGCCCGGAGGGGCTGATCACGCTCATGGGACCCCTCTTAGCTTAGCCGCCAACATGGGGACCCCCTCGTCGGTCCGCGAGCCTGCGTGCACTCAGACACCACCGTTGCCTCCCCGGCCAACCCATTCGGCCCCCCGGTCCTTCCGCCAGATCGTTCTTTGGAAACTGGCGGCTCTATTTGATCCTTCACGTTACAAAGAAGTCGTTGCAGGGCGCTGAAGCGGGAGTTGCCGTGCCCTGAAGCGGGCCGCATGTGGGTGGTCAGCCGCAAGCCCAGTTCATGGCGCGACCGGTCCCGGACGTGTGGTATTTCGCACCTCCCAGGGGAGGCTGGAATTCCACACCCCGTTCCTGATTAACCTATTTATCATGCATATGTAGTATGCGCCGCGTTCCAACACGGCCACCATCGAAGACGTCACGCGGTTCTCGCCCTGGCGATAGGTGCTGAAGAGAGGATTGGCGGTCATGACCCTTGCAGCGCCTCGCATCTGCTGTCGAGCGCCGATGCGAGGAGTCGCACTACGGGTCCGGGGATTGCCCTCCTCGCCTCGTGGGCAGGCCTGTCAAGAATCTGATCAGTCATTCGGCACCCATGCCACGGCGAGGGGCCTCAGAAAGGGGTACTGCTTGACGGGCGTGGTCTGCAGCAGAGATGACCCTTCGATCATCAGGTAGTACCGCCGCAGCAGGCTGTCGAAGGCGTCCGAGGCGCTCACGAGCTCCGCATACGTGGGGACGTTGGCTGTGGGGGTCGCCGCGGCGTGCGCCACGTGCTGGTCCACGTAGACCTTCACCTTCTTCGCAATGTGGCCCAGCTTGGCCAGATCGTTGCGGATGCTACTGGCGTCAACATGCGGCCGCCCAGGCCCAGCGAGGTCGTCGAAGGTAGCCTCGGCCACAGCTTCCATGCCGGTCGGGTACTTCGCGACGAACCAAGTTCGTGTCAGGAGCTCCGGGCGGCGGGCCACAGCGTCGATGAGCCTCGAAAGATTGACCACATCGGGGCTTCGGTCAGCCTGACGGCGGATCCCAATAGCCACAACGACTCCGTACAGTTCGCGGATCCAGTCCAAAACATAATTTGGGATGGCCGCATTGGCTTCCGCGGCATCGTGGAGCTCTTGCCAGCTCGCCCGGTGGTCTTGCAGAACCGCCACCTCCCGCTGGATCCGCCGAACCCACTGCTCCCATGTGGCCCGGAGATCATCGGGGGACGGTTCTTCTTCTCGAGGCCCTAGGGCCCTTGACGCCTTCCTCAGCCAGCGGGCGAACCTATCCAGGAGTCGCGCAAGTCGCAGGCGCCCCCAGTTGAGACGATGATCAGTCACCTGGTGGACGCTCCCTTCGTTGTGGGGCCGCCCCGCGCAATCATCGACCAACGCGCCTGCGCGGGCCACGCGCCTCCAGCACGGCCAGCCTCTCGAGGGCGTCCTGGAAACCCTGCTCGGCCTGGGCACGTCCCTTTTCTTCAGCTTCAGCCGTTGTGCCTTGGCCGGCTGGTCTTGTTACTTGGCGGACGTACCAATCCATGCCGCCGGCATAAGGCGTTGACCGCCTTGTCGAGGACCGGGTCTCGGAGGGCCAGCAGTGCCGCTCGGAGAGCGAGGCGCTCACCTGAGCTGACTTCGGAGCTGATCCCAGCACGCCGATCGTCGAAGGTCCATTCGTATTTCGCCAGGAGGGTGCGGACCGTGTCGATGTGCTGCCAGCGCCGCTCCTCGAGACGGCCCTGCCGGGCGCCGGCGCGGGTGAGCCCGGCTCCCAACGCAACGCCCGCCAGACCAAGCACTGCCGCAAGGACGCCCCACATCACGATTCGGTCAAGCCTATCGGCGTAGCGGGGTTAGGGCTGTCCGTCCTCCGGCCTGCCTGGGAAGCAGCTACCCCCAGAAGATGCACGTCGGATCCACCGCCACGGCGGCGAGCAGGGGTTCGAGGGACCGGCTCGGCGGGACGAACTCGTAGGCATGAAACCGGAGATTGCGATCGCGCCAGTACAGCGTCCACAGCTTCGTCCGAGCGGTGTAGCGGGAGCGAGCAATCGGAAAGCGCGACCACTCCGACCCGAACTCCGGCCGACGCGGTGCCCTCCGCTCGACGTTGGTGATCGCGCGACTGCCTAGGGGCTCAGTGGTGGAATCCCGTCCTCGGCTTCTCCGGGTGGCCGGCGCTACGGCTCTCCAAGTGCTCGATCACCCGGCGCAGGTCGTCGATCAGACGGGCTGCGAGGTCCCGGCTCAGGTCGTCCCGCACGACGATCCGGAGCACCGCCACGTCCTCCATGCCCGGTGGCATGGGGTACGCCGGTACCAGCCAGCCGCGGGCACGGATGGCGTCGGAGACGTCGAAGACGCTGTAGGCCACCCCGCGCTTCATCCGGAAGGCGAACGCCGGGATACCCTCGCAATCGGAGACCAGCTCGAACGGGCCCAGGCGGTAGATCTGGTGGGCCAGCCACTTCGCCGTCTCCCGGCAGGCGGACATCACCCGGTGGTAGCCGTCGAAGCCGAGGCGCAGGAAGTTGTAGTACTGGGCGGCGACCTGGGCTCCCGGGCGGGAGAAGTTGAGGGCGAAGGTGGGCATCTCGCCGCCGAGGTAGTCGACCTTGAAGACCAGTTCCTCGGGCAGGGCGGTGGCATCCCGCCACACCACCCAACCGACGCCGGGGTAGACGAGGCCGAACTTGTGGCCGGAGGCGTTGATCGAGGCCACCCGGGGGATCCGGAAGTCCCAGACGAGATCGGGGTCGACGAACGGCGCAACGAAGGCGCCGGAGGCGCCGTCCACGTGGATCGGGATGTCCCAGTCCCTGCCGCTGCACTCGTCATCGAGGGCGTTGGCGATCTCGAGCACCGGCTCGTAGGCTCCGTCGTAGGTCGACCCCATGATCGCCACGACGCCGATGGTGTTCTCGTCGCAATGGTTAAGAGCGGATTCGGCGGTCAGGTGCGTGGCGCCGCCAGCGCTCGGGCCGACCGGGACCAACCGGGGCTCGACCTCCCAGTACCGGCAGAACTTCTCCCAGCACACCTGGACGTTGGACCCCATCACCAGGTTCGGCCGGTCCGCGGGCTTGCCCGCCGCCTCCCGGCGCTTCCGCCAGCGCCACTTGAGCGCCATGCCACCGAGCATGCATGCCTCGCTGGAGCCGGTCGTCGAGCAGCCGGTGGCGTCTTCGGCGGCGGAGGCGTGCCACAGGTCGGCGAGGATGTTGACACAGCGGTGCTCGAGCTCGGCGGTCTGCGGGTACTCGTCCTTGTCGATCATGTTCTTGTTGGCGCACTCGAGCAGGAGCGCGTCGGCCCGGTTGTCCATCCAGGTGCTGACGAACGTGGCCAGGTTCAGCCGGGCATTGCCGTCGAGCAGCAGCTCGTCATGGACGACCTGGTAGGCGACCTCGGGACCCATCCCGCGGGCGGGCATCCGCAGCCGCGGTATCTCGGCCAGCTCCGCTGGCAGGGCGAACTGGGGCCGGACCCGGAGCCTGCCCGTTGCTTCGTCACCCGACACATGCCGGTGAAGCACCATCGTCGCCTCCTGTCTCCCCCCGTGAACACCAACGGAGCGAAGCCTAACCCCCGCGCCCAGTGGGCATCCGCTGGGCCGGCGGAGGAGGCGGCGCTACCGGTCAGGTGCCCACCCGAGCGGGGCCGCGGTGGCACAACCGGGCGTGCTCTACCGTCAGCAGGTTTTGGAGCGGGGCGCTGACCAGCAGCGTCAGCGGACCTCGTTCAGCTGCAGGTTGACGCCGTCGACCACGCCGTCGATCCCGGCGGCGCCGATGCCGACCGACCGGATGTACTCCTCGACCATCTGCCGGGCAACGTCGTCCGAGTACTGCACCGGGGGCGACTTCATGAAGTAGGCCGATGGGCCGAGCAGCGCCCCGCCGACCCCGGCGTCGAGGGCCAACCTGATGCACCGGATCGCATCGATGACGACGCCCGCCGAGTTGGGCGAGTCCCAGACCTCAAGCTTCAGATCGACGGTGATCGGCACGTCGCCGAACTCCCGGCCCTCGATGCGGATGTGCGCCCACTTGCGGTCCTGCAGCCAGGGCACGTGGTCCGACGGGCCGATGTGGATGTTGTCGGAGCCGATGCCCCGGCGCAGCTGCGAGGTCACCGCCTGGGTCTTCGAGATCTTCTTGGAGGTCAGCCGCTCCCGCTCCAGCATGTTCATGAAGTCCATGTTCCCGCCGAAGTTCAGCTGGTAGGTGTGGTCCAGGTGCACGCCGCGGTCCTCGAACAGCTTCGCCAGGACCCGGTGGATGATCGTCGAGCCGACCTGGCTCTTGACGTCGTCACCGATCAGCGGGATGCCCCGCTCGGCGAACCGGGAGGCCCAGGCCGGGTGCGAGGAGATGAACACCGGCATGCAGTTGATGAACCCGACCCCGGCCTCCAGGGCCGCCTCGGCGTAGAACTTGGCCGCCCGCTCCGAGCCAACCGGCAGGTAGTTGACCAGCACCTGGGTGCCGGTCTCGGTGAGCACCTTGGCGACGTCGACCGGCGGCTCCGGCGACTCGACGATCTCCTGGCGGTAGTAGCGCCCGAGGCTGTCGAGGGTCGGCCCCCGCTGGACGATCACCCCGGTCTCGGGGACGTCGGCGAAATGGATGGTGTTGTTGTGGCCCGACACGAGGGCTTTGGACAGGTCGAGGCCGACCTTCTCGGCGTCGACATCGAAGGCGCAGGAGAACTCAAGGTCACTCACGTGGTAGCCGCCGAGCCGGGCGTGCATCAGCCCCGGGATGTCCGAGCTGTCGCCGACGTTGCGGTAGTACTCGACCCCCTGGACGAGTGCGGAGGCACAGTTGCCTGCGCCCACGATGCCCACGCGGATCCGATCCATCATTTCGGGTTCTCCTTTGCTCTTCGCCTCTTTTGCGTTTAAGGCGTGGTCGGGGCCGGTCCGGCACCGGCCTCCTTCTCTTCGGCAATAAGCCGGTCGACCCACTCGATGTCCCGAGTGGTGTTGTCGTAGCCGTGCTCCATCAACCGGTAGGTGTAGGCGTCGATCTTTTCCCGGTACGTCCGGAGCTGCGCCCGGATCTCCAGCAGCCGGTCGGTCAGGTAGGCCCGCCGCCGCTCCAGCACCTCGACCCGGGCATCCGGGTTCAGGTAGCGGAAGAAGGCCAGCTTCAGCCCGAAGCGGGCGTCATCGATGACCGGCGTCTGGTCACGGAGGGCCTCGGCGAACTTGGCCTCCCCCAGCGGAGTGATCCGGTAGATGTTCTTCCGGCGCTGTACGTCCCCCCTGGGAAAGATCCGCTCGACAGCACCTTCCGTCTCCAACCGGCGGATAGTTGGATATAGGCTCCCATACGAAACTTGCCAGAACTGACCGAGCGTGGCGGTGAGCTCCTTCTTCAACTCGTAGCCATGCATGGTCCGGTCCTTGAGCAGGCCCAGCACCGCCATCTCTAGCACTACGTATCTCCTCGATATATCGTCGCGATATATCTAACCGCGAGTCCAGCGCCCCGTCAAGGTTTCGCGGGCGGCCGGGAGAGCACCGTCAGGCGGGCCGGAGGGCGGTGTCGGGGGCGGGCCGTCGGGCACCGACAACACCGGCGTAAGCGGCGTGCCTACCCCGGATCGGATAGATCGCGTTGCGGGGGTCACGTCGTCAAAGCCGACCCGGCGCCGGGCGGCGGGTGGGCCGGGCCTGGTGCACCGGTACAATGACCGGGCAGTGCGAGGGATCACTGACTACACGCTCGCCAAGCGAGCGGTCATCGCCGAGTTCCGGCGGGGCGGGCTTACCCGGCTCGATATTTGTGACGCCCATCCGGAGTTGATGCGGGCGGCGCGCAACATCGGCCGGCCGAAGCCGGGGACCTGCCCGGTGTGCACCGGCTCCACGCTGAGAGAGGTCCGCTACGTCTTCGGGGACCAGCTGAAGGACCTGTCTGGGCGGGTCGTCTACCCGGAGAACTGGGTCAAGGAGTTGGTGGACGCCTACGACGAGTTCCGGTGCTACGTCGTCGAGGTGTGCATCGAATGCTCCTGGAATCATCTCGCAGCCTGCTACCTGCTCGGCCGAAGCTTCGCCGGGTGAGCGGGTGCCCGTTGGTGCCCCTTGGGCGCGAGGTCGAGGTGAAGGGGAGCGGCTAGAAGGTCGCCCGGGCCTGTTCGGGGGGTACGTGCGGGACGCCCGAGGGCGACCCGGCCGGGCATTCAAGTCCCATGCCCATCACCCGATCATGCCCATCACCCGCATAGATTTCGGCGCAACCAGGTGACGCCCGGCAGCCGCCGGGTGGCCCGCGGGGTTGCCGCGGGCCCACCGTGGGGCGAGTTCGAGGAGCCGCCGCCATGAACCACCACGGGCCCGATCCCGATCGCCGGTCCAAGCGGCCCGTGATCGGCGGGCGGGTGCCGCTCGCCCAGAAGCCGAAGGCCAACAAGCCCGCCCGGAAGGGCCCCGGGGC
>DAIQBQ010000147.1:0-7778 GCA_036781065.1 Actinomycetota bacterium | reverse complement strand
CGTCGCCCGGGCCCGGCTGGGCGCCGAGCCGGCCGACGCCCGGCCTGCCGACGTCGCCGCTGCCGCCGAGGAGTGGCTCGACCGGACCGACCCCGGGGCCTGGAACCAGGCCGTTATGGACCTGGGCCGGGAGCTGTGCTACCGGGAGCCGGCCTGCCCGGCCTGCCCGCTGCGGCCCGGATGCCAATTCACCCACCGATCCGCCCGGCCGGGGCGCGCCCAGGGGGCAGCTGGCCCCGCCCGGAGAGCACCCGGGCCGCCGTTTGCAGGCTCCACCAGGCAGCTGCGCGGCCGCATCGTCGACGCCCTCCGAGAGGCGCCGAGCCTCACCCTGGCCGGCCTGGTGCGGCGCTCCGGCGAGCCGTTGGAACGGGTGGCCAACGCGGTGAGCAGCCTGGCCCGTGACGGGCTGGTGGACGCCGGCCCGGCGGCCCTCCAGGGCCGGCCCGCGGGCCGGGTCCGGCTGGGCTCCGGACCGGGCGGGACGCACAAGCTGATCGCCGCGGGTCGCGGTACCGTGATGCGATGAGCCGCGCGACCGTCGGTCAGCCCCCCATGACGAACCGCCGCCGGGTCACCGTGCTGGCCATCGGGGATGCGGCGGTCTTCGCCCTGTTCACCGTCATCGGTTTGTTCAACCATAAGGTCGGCTTCAGCGCGTACCACTTCGGGCGGGACTTCGTGCCGCTCACGGTCGCCTGGTTCCTGGTCGCGTTGATCGTTGACACCTACGGCCGGGGTGGCTGGGTGCGGGTCGCCACCAACTGGCTGATCGGGGTGACTGCCGGGATCATCGTGCGGAAGTGGTGGGTGGGGAGCCCCAACGGGGTCCAGTTCATCACCTTCCTGGCCGTGGCCCTGGCGACCAACGGGGTCTTCCTGGTGATCTGGCGCTTCCTCGCCGCCAAGGGGCTGAAAGCGCCGTCAGTGGCTGGTAGCGCTCGTGAAGGTGAAGCGGTCTAGGCACAGCGCCGGCACCGCCACCGAGTCCCATCCCGACGAGACCACCTGGAGCGCGTCGCCGACCGCTGAGCAGCTGGCGAGCGCCTCCAGCACGCTCTGGGTGAAGCGCAGGTTGTGCACCGGGCCGGCGACCTTGCCGCCCTCGATCAGGAACAGGCCGTCCCGGGTCATCCCGGTCAGCACCGTCTCCCGCTGGTTGACCACGTTCACGTACCAGAACCGCCGGACCAGCAACCCCCGCTCGACGCCGCCCACCAGCTCCTCGAACGACGATCCCCCGGCCGGGATCACCAGGTTGGACGGGAACGGCCCGAACGCCTGGGACCCGGTGGCATGGCCGGTGGACGTCGCTCTCGCCTCGGCGGCGGTCCGGGTGTCGTAGACCGGACCGGTGGCCACCCCCACATCGATCGTGGCGACCCGGGTGCGCCAGACCCCTTCGAGATCGAAGGCCGGCCCGATGCTTTCCGGGTGGGCGATGTCGTCGGCGACAGTGACCAGCGGCGAGGCCACGATGGCGCCCACCTTGTCGACGAGGAACGACTCGCCGTTGAGCACGTCCTTGGCGCCGAAGCCCATGTAGGCCAGATACTGGACGAACTCGGCGACGGCCTGGGGCATCAGGACCACCGGGTAGGTGCCGGGCGGGACGTCGGTCGCCCCCCGGCCGCGGTCGGCCCAGGCGGCCAGGTCCTCGGTGATCGGCCCGAGAGCAAGGTCGGCCACCCGGCGTGCCGACAACTCGCGGTGGGCGGAGCCGTCCTCCGAGCGCAGCATGCAGGTGAACGAGCCGACCGTGAGCGAGCCGTGCCGGCGGACGCCGCTGGAGTTGGCCAGCGCGATCTCGTTGGCCGAGGTCGACAGGAAACCCGCCGCCGGCTGGTTGCCCGCGGCCCGGACCACGCCGGCCACCTGAGCGGCCCGCCACCCGGGGGTGGAGCCGGCCGTTTCCTCGTCGAAGCGGGCTGCGGACTCCGCCGCGGAAACCAGGCAGGCCCCGAAGTCGCCCGGCAGGCCCGGGAAGATGTCGTCCGGGGGAGAGAGCTTCGCCATCTCGAGCGCCCGGCGGCCGGCGGCTGCGATCGACTCGGGGTCGAGCCGGTTCGTGGTCGCCGTGGCGACCCGCTTGCCGCTCGCCACCCGCACCCGCACCTGGGCGTCGGAGCGCTCGGTGTGCTGGTGGATCACCGAGTCGGCGAAGCGGGTCAGGCCCCCGGACTCGCCGAACAGCGTCGCCTCGACTTCGTCGGCGCCCTCGACCTCGAGCGCCCCCTCGACGATCTCCAAAGCACGGTCGGGCCCGATCACAGGCTCTCTCCCGCCGCCCAGACCGACACATTCCTGAACCGCGCGGGCGCCGCCCCGTGGGCCACCCGGGCGGTCTGCGCGGGCTGGCCCTTGCCGCAGTTGGGGACCCCCCAGAGCTGCCATTCGGCCGGCCCGGCGATGCCGTCGCAGCTGCCCCAGAACACGGTCGTCATGCCCTGGTAGGTGGGATTCTTCACGATCCGGCCGAGCTTGCCTCGCTTGACCTCCCAGCCGATCTCGCACCCGAACTGGAAGTTCTTGCGCTTGTCGTCGATCGACCAGGAGCGGTTGGTGTGCAGGTAGACCCCGTCGTCGGTGGTGCCGATCAACTCCTCCAGGCTGGAGCTGCCGGGCAGCAGATTGACGTTGGTCATCCGGATCAGCGGGTAGTTGATCCAGCCGTCGGCCCGCATGGTGCCGTTGGAGCGCTCCTGGCCGGTCGCCGCAGCCGTCTCCCGGGAGGTCTGGAAGCCGACCAGGAGACCGTCGCGGATCAGGTCGGTCGGGGCAGGCGGGACGCCTTCGTCGTCCCAGCCGACCGTCCCGAGGCCGCCCGGGATGGTGCCGTCAGAGACGATCGTGACCAGCGGCGACCCGTAGACCAGCCGCCCGGCGTCGGCGGGGGTGAGGAACGACGTGCCGGCGTAGGCCGCCTCGGTGCCGAGGACGCGGTCAAGCTCCGTGGGGTGGCCGACTGACTCGTGCACCTGCAGGGCGACCTGCGAGCCGCCGATGATCAGCGTCGTGTGGCCGGCCGGGCAGGGGGGTGCGGTCAGCAGGGCCAGCGCCTCCTCGGCCACCCGGGGTGCCTCCTCGACCAGCCGCAGCTCCCGGACCAGCTCGAAGCCCCGGCAGGCGTGCTGGCCGCCGTGGCCGCCCGGGTAGGAGCGGCGCTGGGCATCGTGCTCGTCGGCGGCGGTCGCCGAGATGCCGGCGCCGGTCTGGATGATCTCCTGGGTCAGCACCGACCCCAGCGACGAGGCGAACACCGTCCGCTCCCGCCGGAGGCCCAGCTCGGCGGTCGCCGAGGCAATCCGCGGGTCGATCGCCATCGCCTGCGAGGCAGCGATCAGCAGGTCGACCTTCTCGCTGAGTGGCACCAGCAACGGGTCCTCGGCGACCGGGGTCGCATAGCTCCCGGAATACGCCTGGGCGGGGGCGAGGGCGATGTCGTGGCGCTTGACCGTGGCCGAGGCCAGGCCGACGTCGACGGCGAGGCGGGCGGCCCGGAGCGGGCGGTCGCCGTCGAGGTCGCTGGTGGCGGCGAAGCCCCAGGCGCCGTCGATGAGCACCCGGACCCCGACGCCGGCCGAGTTGCCGTGCTCGGCGGTCTCCAGGACGCCGTTGCGAACGGAGAGGTCCTCGGTTTCGATCTCTTGCACCCGGACGTCTGCGTAGCTGGCTCCGGCGTCCAGGGCGGCCTGCAGCGCCCGCTCGGCTAGCTCACGCATGGCGGGGATGCTACGTCAATATGGTCGCCATAATCCGACCCGACGAGGGGCCCGCTGCGTGAGTACCGCTGCCCCTGGACCGAACGCCGCCGAGGATGCCCGGCTCGTCCCGCTGCTCATCGGTCTCAGCTTCGTCACCGGGTCGGTCGACGCCGTTTCGATCCTGCGGCTTGGCCACGTGTTCGTGGCGAACATGACCGGGAACATCGTGTACCTGGGCTTCTCGCTGGCGGGGGCCACCGGGTTCTCGGTCCCCATCTTCCTCGTGGCCCTCGGCGCCTTCGTGCTGGGGGCGTCGTTCACCGGGCGGCACTACCACGTCTGCGCGAGCCGACGGCAGGCGCTGGCCCAGGTAGCCCTGGCGGAGTCGCTGCTGGTGGCCGCCGCCTGTGCCGTGGTGCTGGTCTACGGGACCGGTCCCGCCCACTACCCGGCCACCGCCCTGCTGGCCATCGCCATGGGGGCGCAGAATGCCATCGCCTACCGGCTTGCGGTCCCCAGCCTGACCACAACCGTCTTCACGCTGACCCTGGTCGGGCTCACCGCCGACCCGCCCGACCTGCGCCACCACGGGTCGCTGACCCGGCGCCGGATTGCTGCCATGGTGGCGATCCTGGCAGGGGCGGTGGCCGGGGGGCTGCTGGTCCTCCAGGCCTCCACGGCTTTGGCGCTGGCGGCGATCACCGTGTTGTTGGGGCTGGTGGCGGCCTTCGGGTTCCGGGCCGACCGGAGGGTGACCACGTAGATCGACGTTTATGCGGCCCGGCCAGCTTCAGATCCGGCGACGCGAGAGGTTCGGGCACTAGTCTTTCTCAACATGCGCCTTCAGTTCACGCTCCTCGACCCCGCATCGGGACGAGCGGACAACGTGGTGCTCACCGCCGGCGCGGAGACGCCGCTCGACGACGTCGCCGCCGCCCTCGACCAGATCCAGCGCGGCCCCCTGTACCTCGGCAACTCCCCGCTGTCGGGGAAGGGGCGCCTCGGCGACGTCGGGCTGCGCACCGGCGACACCGTGACGGTCGGCCGGCCCGGCCAGGGGGCCGCCCGCGGCGGGTGGCCGCCGGGCTCGGCCGAGCTTGCCGCGGTCGGCGGTCCCTCGGCCGGCCGGCGGCTTCTCATCGGGTCGCGGCGGCAGGTGGTCGTCGGCCGGGGCCAGGGCGCCGACCTGGCCCTCAACGACGACCTGGTCTCCCCCCGGCATGCCCAGATCACAATCTCCCCGGGCAGCCCGGCAACGGCCACCCTGGCCGACCTGGGCTCGCCAAACGGATCGCTCGTCGACGGCCAGCCGGTGGTCGGGGAAGTCCCGCTGCCGGCCGGGGCACTCGCCGAGATCGGTTCGAGCCTGCTGGAGCTACGCCCCTCGACCGCGGCCGACGCCGACCTCCACCCTGCCGAGGACGGGCTCGCCTTCAACCGGCCACCCCGGCTGACCACCCCGCCGCACGAGGTCCACGTCGCCGTGCCGGCCGAGCCCGCGCGGCCGGACAAGCCGTCCTTCCCGTGGGCGCAGGTGATCGCGCCGATTGTCGTCTCGGTGGCTGCCGCCGTCCTCTTCCGGATCCCCGAGCTGCTGGCCTTCGCTGCCCTGTCGCCGATCATGGCGGTGTCGACCGTCCTGTCCAACCACCGCAAGCAGGCACGCAGCTCGGCTGCCGATAAGGAGCGCTACGATGCCGCCCTCGCCCAGGCGCGAGATCGCCTCACCTCGGCCGCCGCGGCGGAGCGGGACGACCTGCGCCAGCGCTACCCGGATCCGGCCCGGCTGGGGGCGATCGCCACCGGTCCCGGTCGCCGCCTGTGGGAACGCCGCCCCGGCGACCCCGACGCCTTCACCCTGCGCATCGGCCTGGCCGACCGCCCGGCCTCTGTGATCCTGGACGGCCGGCCGGCCGGGGCCAGTTCGCCGGTGGAGGTGCCGACCCTGGTGCGCGCCCCGGTTCTCCTCGACCTCCGGGCGGCCGGCGTCGCCGGCGTTGCCGGTCCGGCTGCCTCGGTGCACGGGTCCGCCCGCTGGCTGATCGGCCAGCTGGCCGGGCTGATCAGCCCACGGAACCTGCGGATCGTCCTGCTGACCGGCGGCGACTCGAAGGAGGAGTGGGAATGGCTGCGTTGGCTCCCGCACGCCGCGGGCGGCGACGACGGCCCGACCGCCCTGATCGGCAACGACAACTTCTCCCGGGAGGAGCGGATCAAGGGCCTGATGCGGCTGCTCGACGCCCGGTCGGCGGCGCTGGCCCAGAGCCGCACGGCCCGCTTCGATCCCAGCGTTGTCGTCGTCTTCGACGGCATCCGCGGCCTGCGCACCATGCCCGGCGTGCCGCGGATCCTGCGTGAAGGGCCGCCAGCCGGGATCTACAGCATCTGCCTCGACTCCGACCCGACGCGGCTGGCAGCGGAAGGGCAGGCCGCCCTGGAGTTCGATCCTGGTCAGCCCACGGCGGCGACGCTGCGGGTCGAGGGCAGGATGCCGGTCGCCGGGGTCCTGGCCGACCGGGTAGAGCCGTGGTGGGCCGAGTCGCTGGCCCGGTCGATCGCCCCGATCCGCGAGACCGGCGGGGAGGGCGGCGAGGCGCCGCTCCCCAACGCCATCCGTTACATCGACCTGGCGGGCATCGATCCGGCCAACCCGGACGAGGTGCTGGCTCGTTGGACCCTCGGCGGCCGGAGCACCGGAGCGCTGATCGGGGTTTCCGCCGACGGCCCGCTCACGCTCGACCTCAAGCGGGACGGCCCGCACGGGCTGGTCGCCGGGACGACCGGATCGGGCAGGAGCGAGCTGCTCCAGACCCTGGTCGCCAGCCTGGCCGTCGCCAACCGCCCCGACGCCATGAACTTCGTCCTGGTCGACTACAAGGGTGGCAGCGCCTTCGCCGACTGCGAGCGGCTGCCCCACACGGTGGGCATGGTCACCAACCTCGACAGCGCCGAGTCCGAGCGGGCGCTGCGGTCGCTCGAGGCCGAGTTGGCACGGCGGGAGCAGGTACTGAAGGAGCTCAAGGCGCCGGACGTCGACACCGCCTGGGACTCCGACCCGGTCGGCGCCACCGCCCGCCAGCTGGCCCGGCTGGTGATCGTGATCGACGAGTTCGCCGAGCTGGTGCTCGAGCTGCCCGACTTCGTGACCGGGCTGATCCGGGTCGCCCGGGTTGGCCGGTCGCTGGGTGTCCACCTGCTGCTCGCCACCCGGCGGCCGGCGGGCGTGGTGTCGGAGGAGATGCGCGCCAACACCGGCCTCCGGATCGGCCTCCGGATGGAGGACAAGGACGACTCGGTACAGGTCCTCGACGCGCCGGACGCCGCCGGCATCTCCCGGTCGACCCCGGGGCGGGGCCTGGTCCGCACCGGGAGCGGTTCGGCACTCATCCCGTTCCAGACGGCCCGGATCGCCGGCCGGCGCCGGGGGGAGAGTGCCGGGCTGCCGCCGCCCGAGGCTGCCCTGGTCCCCTGGACGCGGATCGGCTACGCCCTGCCCGCCCGCCGCCGCGACGAGCAGGCCGGCGCGGTCACCGACCTGCACGCTCTGGTGGACGCGATCGCCGCGGCGGCCGGGAAGCTGGACGGCGCCGAGCCGCTCTCCCCGTGGCTGCCCACGCTGCCCACCGGTTGACCCTGGCTCAACTTAGGCAGGCCCGCCGCAGCCGGCGACCTCCATTGGAGCAACCTCACTGGTCCTGACCTTCAAATTTCGGACCGGGAAGGCTGGGGTCTGGGCCCGCGCGGTCTCGACCCCGCTACCCTCTGGGCTTATTCTCTGCTTGTGCCCGACCGTGGCGATGGAATACCCGCCCGTTTCAGCGATGATCTCTTCAGACCTAAAGGAGCCCCTTGAGCAAGCTCTAAAGGTCTCGTTCGAGCACGTACGATGTGACCTACACAAATGGCCCGGCAGCCGCCACACCCAATCAGGGGACTCGCTAGAGTTCGCTTCCGGTTAACGTACGCTGGATGTGGCCCAGTCTATTTCTTCGGTTGTTCATACCGCCTCACCTCAAGAGCTAAGCCCGGATCCACCGGCCGGCGGTCGAATTAGTAGCCCGATAGACGCGGAAA
>DAIQBQ010000146.1:0-7829 GCA_036781065.1 Actinomycetota bacterium | reverse complement strand
CGCCCCGGGCAGCTACCGCCGGCTGAGCCGGGAGGAAGTGGCCGCCCTGCAGCGAGCGGTGGGACTATGACCGCCGCCATGAACGAGGTAAGGATCCGAGCCCTGCGCGGCGCCACGACGGTGGCGGCCAATACCAAGCAGGACATCCTGTCGGCAACGGCGACCCTGCTCGAGGAGATGCTGCGCCGCAACGAGCTCGACCAGGAGGATCTCGTCAGCATCGTGTTCACGGCGACGTCCGACCTGACCGCCGAGTTCCCGGCCGCCGCCGCCCGCGGGATGGGGATCGCCGACGTCCCGCTGCTGTGCGCCCGCGAGCTGGAAATCGAGGGGGCGATGGCCCGCTGCATCCGGGTGCTGCTGCACGCCTACAGCCCGCGCTCCCGCCAGGAGCTGCGCCACGTCTACCTGGGCGAGGCGCGCCGGCTGCGCGACGACCTCCCGGAATGACCGGCCTCCCGGAATGACCGGCCTCCGGGAAGGGAGCGGCCAGGAGCGAAGCTGCGGCGGTCGGGAGGTGCTGGCGATCCTCGGCACCGGCCTGATGGGCGGATCGCTGGGCCTGGCGGCGCTGGGCTCGGGCTCGGTGCACCGGGTGATCGGGCTCGACGCCGACGCCAGGGCGCTGCGCCAGGCGGTGGCCCGGCGAGCGGTCACCGAGGCGGCCCGGTCGGCGGCGGAGCTGGTCGCCGAGGCGACGATCGTCGTGCTGGCGACCCCGGTCGGCGCCATCCCCGACGCCTACCGGCAGGTCGCCCCGCACCTCAAGCCTGGGACGATCGTCACCGACCTGGGCAGCGCCAAAGCCCGGCTGGTCGCCGAGATCGGCCCGCTCGTGCCTGAGCGGACCTTCTTCATCGGCGGCCACCCGCTTGCCGGGGCGGAGACCGAAGGCATCGACAGCGCCGAGGCCGGGCTGTACCGGGGCGCATTCTGGATCCTGACGCCGACCGAGGCCACCGACCCCGGCGCCTACGGCCGGCTGGTGCGTTTCCTTGGGACCCTCGGGGTCCACGTGCTCTCGCTGCAACCGGCGCGCCACGACGAGCTGGTGGCGCTGACCAGCCACCTGCCGCAGCTGCTGTCGAGCGCGCTCATGGGCTTCGCCGCCGACCTGTCCTCGGCCGAGGGGGGGTTGCCGCTGATCGCCGCCGGAGGGTTCCGGGACATGACCCGGGTGGCAGCCAGCTCCACCGAGCTGTGGCTCGGGATCATCCGGGAGAACCGCCCGGCGGTGCTGGCGGTGCTCGAGCGGTTCCGGGAGTCGCTGGGCGACATGGCGGGGGCGATTGGCTCCGAGGACTGGGAGCAGCTGCGGAGGATCCTGGACGCCGCCCGCCTCGGCCGGGACCGGCTGCCGGAGCGGCCAGGGCTCGTCCCCGCCGCGCCGGTGACCCTGCTGGTACCCGTCGAGGACCGCACCGGGGTGCTGGCCGAGGTCGTCATCCCACCCACAGAGGCGGGGGTGAGCATCGCCGGCGTCGGGATCGTCGACGCCCCCGAGGGGGGCCGGGGATGGGTCCGCCTGGTGATCAACGGCGAGGAGCCGGCCCGCCGGGCATTCGAGGCGCTGGAGCAGCGGGGGTTCTCGCCGGTGATCGCCCCGCCGCCCGGTGCCAGCTCCTGACTTCGGTGGTCCGCAGGAGTTTTGTGGATCACCACACTCAATAATGAGGGCCCATGATCCACAAAACACCGGATCCCGGGGCCGCGCCGGCCCGACCCCCTGCCGGCCCGGGGCCGCGCCGGCCCGGCGCCGCTCAGCTTGCCAGCGCGACCGGCGAGGCCACGCAGTAGCGCCGCCCGCCTTCCCGCTTGGCCCGGTACATCGCCTGGTCCGCCTGCTCCACCGCCAAGTCGAATGCGTCCGGGTCGCGGGCCGTTGCGATACCGAGGCTGACCCCCGTCGGCTCCCCGGCCATCGCAGCCAGGATCCGCTCGGCAAGCCGGACGGCGCCGTCTCGATCGGCCTCGTGCGCCAGGATGATGAACTCGTCGCCCCCAATCCGGGCACAGGTGTCGCCGGTGCGGAGGACGGACCGGACCGAGTCGGCGAAGCGCGTCAGCACCCCGTCCCCCGCCTCGTGTCCCAGCCGGTCGTTCAACCCCTTGAGCCCGTCGAGGTCTGCTGCGATGACGGCGAACGGCCGCCGGCCGGGCAGGAGCCGTGCCGCCTGGAGCAGGCCACGCCGATTGGCGCACCGGGTCAGCGGATCGGTCGCCGCCTGGGCGGCCAGCGCCTCATTGGCTTTCGCGTTGGCCAGCGCCAGCTCCACGATCCCGGCCAGGTCGACCAGCCGGTCCGTCGCATAGACCGGCTCGTTGCGGCCTCCCACGGCCAGGACTCCGTGCAGGACGCCCCCCACCATGACCGGGACGGCGGCGCCGTGGGTCAGGCCACTCCGGACGACCGTGGGCCCGACCGACGGGCCGAGGGTCACTGCCTCGAAGCTCGTCGTCACCGGCTTGAGGGTCGACACGACCTGAGCCAGCGGGGGATGGTCGGCAAGAGCGATCGTGCCGGCACCAGCGCCCCCGGCCTCGTCGAAGCGGGCCAGGATGTGGGCGTTGGCCCCGTCGACAGCGAAGTAGACAGACCGCCGCGGAGTGCCCCCGGCGGGGGAGCACAGCTGCCCGGCGACCCGGGTGGCCGCCTCGACGACGGCCGCCTCGGTGCGCAGGGAGGTGAGCTCCTTGACCGCTCCGGAGAGGATCTCGGATTCCCGCAGGCTTGCATTGCGTTCGGCCAGCGAGGCGTCGAACCAGGTCCTCAGCTGGTGGAGTGCGACCGAGACGCCGGCCGCCACCACACCCCAGAGAGCGCTGCGCCGGATGGTGACCACGACCGCTTGGCGGCCGAACACGGCGAGCAGGGCGATGGCGGCCACAGTCGCCAGGGTGATTGCCGCCGATTCCACGGCCGTCCCGAACAATCCGGTCCAGAGCACGGGCAGCAGCGCAAGGGCGAATGAACCGCTCCCCAGGTTGCCCTGCCCGAGGACCAGGAAGACCACGAAGACCAGGTAGGCGACCGCGGCCGCCACCCGCAGCGAACCTCGCGGCCAGCGCAGGGCCAGGGCGGCGAGAACGGCGGTGCCGGCAAGGGCGACCAGCGCCAAGGCCATGTCGCGGGCGACAACGTCGGCGCCCGGGAGGAAGCTGCTGGCGAACGCCCCCGCGGTCGTGATCGCAAACGGCAGCAGCGGCCGGCCGATGGTGCGGGTCACGGCGGCCGGCGGGCCGGGCGAGTCGGCTCCGGCGGCCGTGCCATGGTTCGCCGGAGCCCCAGGTGTCCTCGCCACAGCCTGTCTCCTCGCCCACGGGCCCTAAAGGAGGTGACCACAAAGGCCCTCAAGGTATGAGAATCGGCCTGAACTGCTCGCCCTTCAATAGCGCAAATGGACCATTTTCCAGTCCTCCGGACGGGCGGGCGCCATACTTGAGCCAAAGGAGGTGCACAGTGACCCAGACGCAAGGCCCGGGCCTCGACCCGGCGACCCAGACCCCGACCGCGATGCCGGTCACGACCACGTTCGACTTCGCGGAATGGAAGATCGACCGCTATGTGGGGAGCTGCTTCGGCCTGATCGTGCGCAGCATGGGGGCGATCAAGGGGATCGGGGCAGCGTTCAAGTCCATCGCCGGCGGCGAGGTGACCCAGTACACCGAACTGCTTGAGGACAGCCGCCGCCACGCGGTCGACCGCATGATCGAGAACGCCCGGATCATGGGGGCCAACGCCGTGGTCGGCATGCGGTTCGACTCTTCGGAGATGGGCCAGAGCCTGACCGAGATCGTGGCCTACGGGACCGCGGTCGTCGTAAGCCCGCGTTGATGCCCTTCGTCCTGGCCATCCCCGCCGCGATCGTCGTCATCGCCGTCTGGGGCTTCCTGCGGATGCGCCGCCACGGCGAGAGCGTCGTGCCTGCGGCCGGCTGGCAGCCCAGCGCCGAGTCGTTCCGGGACCCCTCGAGCGGCCGTTTGATGCGGGTCTGGATCGACCCCGCCGACGGGTCGCGCCATTACGTACCGGAAGGGGGCCCGGCCCAGCGGCGATAGCCCGCCTCGCTATACTCCGCCGCACTGACGGCGATGGGGCTCGCCGCGGAAACCGCCGGACGACAAGGCTGATAGCTCCTGGGTGGAACCTCGACAGGAGCTTGACGGTATGCGGCCGCACGCGCAGCAGACTCCCAGAACCCGGATCCTTGCGGCGATCGCGCTGGGTGGTGCGCTCGGTGCCCCGGCCCGGTACGGTCTCTCCCAGCTCATCCATGTCGCCAAGGACAGCTTCCCGTGGTCGACCTTCTCCATCAACGTCAGCGGCAGCTTCGCGCTGGGGTTCTTGCTGGTGCTGATCCTTGAGCGGTTCCCGCCCAGCCGCTACCTCCGCCCCTTCGCGGCGACGGGCTTCCTGGGGGCCTACACGACCTACTCAACCTATGCCGTCGAGACTGATCTCCTCTGGAAAAATGGCCACGCCGGCGTGGCGCTGGCCTACGGGTTGGGAAGTCTGGCTGCCGGCTTTCTCGCCGTCTGGGCCGGCGTGTGGCTCGCCCGGGCGGCCGGCCGGATCGAGGGAGGAGGCAGGCGATGAAGCTGGAGGGCCACCAGAAGCGGTTGACGGTGTTTATCGGCGAGTCCGACCGGCACGGGCACACGCCGCTGGCCACCGAGATCGTCCAGCGGGCGCACGCCGCCGGGATGGCTGGGGCCACCGTCTTCCGGGGCGTGGAGGGGTACGGCCGGTCGAACCATATCCATACAACGCGGATCTTGTCGCTCTCCGACGACCTGCCGGTGGCCGTCATCATCGTCGACACCGATGAGCGGATCCAGGGCTTCCTGCCGGTGCTCGACGAACTGGTCACCGGCGGCCTGGTGATCCTCGACGACGTCGAGGTGATCAAGTATGTCGGCGGGAACCCGGCGTGAGCCCGCTCGACTGGGTCGGGTTCGTCGTCGCCGCCGCCATCGGGGCGCCGCTCCGCTACCTGGTCGACCTGGCGGTGGCGGGCCGGAACTGGGGGGTGTTCCCCTGGGGCACTCTGGTGATCAACGCCACCGGGTCATTCGTGCTCGGGGCGCTGACCGGTCTCGCGCTCTACCACGCCTTCCCGGCCGCCGCCAAGGTCATCCTGGGCACCGGGTTCTGCGGGGCGTACACGACGTTCTCCACGTTCACCTACGAGACGGTGTCGCTGATCGAGGAGGGGGCGGTGGCGACGGCGTTCCGGAGCGCCTTGTCTATGCTCTTGGCCGGCGCCCTGGCGGCGGCGCTGGGGATGGCAGCCGCTGCACTCTGACCCGGTACGCTTGGCTCATCCGGGGAGTGGGCCGGGAGCGCGCGCGGGAGATCGTGGGGACCATGGACGTCATCATCAGGCCGGCCGAGCACCTCCGCGGCACCGTCGAGGTGCCCGGCGACAAGTCGGTCTCCCACCGAGCGCTGATCCTGGCCGCCATGGCTTCCGGGAAGTCGACGATCCGGGGTCTGGCCACCGGGGCAGACGTGGCATCGACCCGGGACTGCCTGGTCCGGTTGGGTTTGGCGGTGCCGGACGGGATGCTCCCGCCGTCGCTTGAAGTAGAAGGCCTGGGCTGGCAGGTTGCCTCCGAGGCGGAGTTGGACGCCGGCAACTCCGGGACGACGATGCGGCTCCTGGCCGGGGCACTGGCCGGGCGACCCGGGCGCTACCGGCTGTCCGGCGATGCCTCGCTCTCGGCTCGGCCGATGGAGCGGGTGGCGGTGCCGCTGCGGGCAATGGGGGCTGAGGTGTCGCTCGGCGAGCGTGGACGTCCACCGATGCTGGTACGGGGGGGCGGCCTGCGCGGGGTCGAGTATGCGTTGCCGGTCGCCAGCGCCCAGGTCAAGGGTGCCCTGCTGCTGGCGGGTCTGCAGGCCTCGGGTGAGACCAGGGCCTCGGAGCCGGGCGACTCCCGCGACCACACCGAGCGGCTGCTGGCCTGGCTCGGCGTGCCGGTGCGGATCGGCGACCGCTCGGTGTCCGTCGTTGGCGGCGGCCACCTTCCGTTGCCCCACTTCGCCCTCGACGTCCCGGCGGACTTCTCCTCGGCCGCCTTCTGGCTGACCGCCGGCACCCTGGTGCCCGGGAGCGAGGTCCGGGTATCCAGGGTGGGGATCAACCCCTCGCGTACCGGGCTGCTCGACGTCCTGGCGTCGATGGGTGCGCCGGTTTCGGTTTCGGCCGAAACCCACGTGCCCGAGCCTGCAGGGTCGATCGTGGTGCGGTCGGGGTCCCGGGTGGAGTTGGCGGCGGTGGAGGTGGGCGCGGAGTTGGTCGCACGGACGATCGACGAGCTGCCGCTGATCGCGGTGGCGGCGACCCAGGCCGAAGGGGAGACCGTGATCCGCGACGCCGCCGAGCTACGGGTCAAGGAGTCGGACCGGCTGGCGGTGCTGGCCACCGGACTCCGGGCGCTCGGAGCCACAATCGAAGAGGCCCCCGACGGGCTGGTGATCACCGGGCCGACCCGGCTGTCCGGGGGCAGGGTCGACGCCCACGGCGACCACCGGATGGCGATGGCCTTCGCCGTCGCCGCCCTGGTGGCGTCCGATCCGGTGAAGGTCGTGGGCTGGGAGTCGACGGAGATCTCGTACCCGGGATTCCTGATCGACCTGGCGGAGCTGGTGCGGTGAGCGGCGTCGACCGGACGCCCCGGGCTCGTGCCGTGACGGTAGCGATCGACGGCCCGGCCGGATCGGGCAAGACCACCGTGGCCCGGGAGGTCGCCCGGCGGCTGTGCCTCCCCCACGTCGATACCGGCTCGATGTACCGGGCGGCGACGTTGAAGGCGTTCGCTGCGGGGGTGTCTCCCGCGGACGGCGACGGGCTGCGCCGGCTGCTCGGGGCCACGGACATCGTGGTGGGCGACGGCAAGGTCGTCATGGACGGTGTCGATGTCAGCGGCCCGGTGCGGAGCGCGGCGGTCACCGCGGCCGTATCGCAGGTCGCCGCCCAGCCTGCCGTGCGCGAGTGGATGGTCGCCCGGCAGCGCCAGTTGCTGGGGGAGCGGGGCGGGGTGATGGAGGGCCGGGACATCGGGACCGCCGTGCTGCCGGGAGCCGACTTCAAGTTCTTCCTGACCGCCACCCCCGAGGAGCGGGCGCGCCGCCGGGCGGCGGAGCTGCGGGCCGAGGGGGTCGGCACCAGCGAGGCGGCAGTGCTGGAGGAGATCAAGGTGCGGGACGCGCTCGACTCCAGCCGGGCGGTAGCGCCGCTGCGCGTCGCCCCGGGCGCCGTGGTGATCGACTCCACGGCCAAGTCGATCGACGAGGTGGTCGACGAGATCGTGCGGGCGGTGGAGGGAGGGTCGGGTGGCTGATTCCTCAGTGGCCGGTCCGGTTGGGATCGTTGCTGTGGTGGGCCGCCCCAATGTCGGCAAGTCCACCCTGGTTGGGCGGCTGTCCGGGCGGCGGAGCCCGATCGTGGGGCGCACGCCCGGGCTCACCCGGGACCGGCTCGACGTCCAGGCCAGCTGGCGGGGGGTCACCTTCACGCTGCAGGACACCGGTGGATTGATCGAGGAGGCGCTCGGCGCCAGCGGGATGGAGGGGCTGCCGGGCAAGGTCGCCGGCCAGGCGTTCGGAGCCATCGACGGGGCGGACGTCATCCTGTTCGTGGTCGACGCCACGACCGGTGTGACCGGCGACGAGCTGGCACTGGCGAAGCGGCTGCGGCGGCAGCCGGCCCCGGTGGTGCTGGTGGCCAACAAGGTCGACAACATGGCCGGGGAGCTGGAGGCAGCCGAGTTGTGGGGGCTGGGCTTCGGCGAGCCGTACCCGTTGTCGGCGATCCACGGTCGGG
>DAIQBQ010000145.1:0-7853 GCA_036781065.1 Actinomycetota bacterium | reverse complement strand
GGTCAGGGTGGCCCCGAGCCGCTCCAGCGTGCCGAGCGCGCTCATCCGAGCGTCTCAGTCGCCAGCAGTTTCTGCTGGCCCGCCGCCAGCGCTTTCGGCTCCGAGCCCCCCCAGGAGGGGAACTGGTAGTAGGACGCCGAGACCGGGTCGGCCGGGTCCTTCCTCGCCATGTCGATGATGGCGTAGGAGTGGTTGTAGAAGTCGTCGACCATCCCCACCTGGACCGGCTGGCCACCGACTGGCTGCTGGGCGACCTCGGGGTAGACGACTTTGTACGGGTCGTCGACCCTGGTCGCCTCGAAGGCGCTGGCCCCGATAAGCCGGCCCTTGGCCACGCCGAAGAGCCCGTTCTGGTACAGGGCGAGGGAGTGCTCGTGACCCCAGTACCAGGCGGGGACCCGGTCCAGCCGGTCACCGAACACGTCGCGCAGGCCGGCGTTGAGGTAGGGCGGCCCGGGCGGCGCGTTGACGGTTGCGCGGAACGAGAAAACCTGATGGTGCGAGCACAGCACGGTCTTGCCCGGGAAGCCGGCCAGCTTGTCGAGGAGCCACTCCTGCTCGCTGGGGCGCAGGGTCGGTGACGTCGGGTTCTTGGCGTCCAGCGGGTCACCGTCGCTCTGCGCTGTGTCCATCGCCAGGAACTGCCAGCGGTCGTCGGCGCAGCGCAGGCAGAAGTAGCTCGCCTGCTGCTGCCAGCTGGGATCCGTGGTGTTCAGGTGCCCGAGCATGTCGAAGAAGCCGACCCCCCAGGCGTAGTAGTCGTGGTTCCCCGGGATCGTGAACACGGGCACCGGGGGAGTGGTCTGGAACAGCTCCCCGAAGGGCCGCGTGAACTTGCCGGCGCACTCCTCGATGGTCCCCGAGTAGTAGACGTCGCCCAGGTGGATGATCGCCGTGGGTCGGTGGTCGGCGAAGATCTCGCCCAACATCGCCCGGGCGTCGTCGAGACCGGTGCCCCAGTCGCCGATGATTGCGATCCGGGCGTCAGGCGGGAACCGGTAGTCGATCACGCCGTAGTTGGGGTCGCTCTTGCCTTCCTCCCTCCAGTCCCGGTAGACCTTCTTGCCGCCGGAGCGCAACCAGTAGCGCATGTAGACCTCTTCGGTGGCCGTGAACCCCAGGTCGGCATCGCTGAAGCGGCGGAAGTGGATCAGGCGCTGCGCCAGGTCCTCGATACGGCGGGCGGTCCGGGCGAGCAGGTCCGGGTCGTTGGCCAGCTTCGCCTCGGCCTTCTCGTGGTGGGCCTTGGCAAGCGCGGCGGCGTGGGCTTCGGCATCTGAACCGGCCGCGGCGAGCGGGTCAACCCCCCGCGCCTCGGCGGTCACGTAGGCGGCCGCTCCCTGCACCAGCGGGTGCTGGCTGAGGGCAGTGGGGCTGGCGTCCTCCCCGGCGGCGACCGCCTTGGTCCGCGCCACCTCCTCGGCGGCCGACTGCCAGAGCGACAGCCGGGCGTTGCGCACCGTCACGATCCGTGGGTTCATTCCTGCTCCAGGTGGGCGATGATCAGCGGGTACACGTCGCCAGCAGCGCGGCGCCCGATCAAGCAGTCGACGTCACCGTAACCCTCGATGACGTGCCGGGCGTAGCCCGCCTGCCCGTGGGTGGTCACGAGCACGTCGTAGGTGGCCTCCGACGACGCCGGGAGGAAGACGGTGTTCTGCGATCCGTGGATGAAGGTGATCGGCAGTGCCAGCCGGTCGAGGTGGGGGAGGTAGCTGTCGGCGCCGGTGGCATCCACGACGTGCCCGGCCCGGACCATCGCCGCCAGGTGTTGCAGGGCCTCGATCGACGTCGGGCCGTACAGCTCGCCGATGGCGCCGTGAACGCCGGGGTCCAGGTTGGCGTGCTCGTACGGCAGCGAGTAGACGAAGCGGATCCGGCGGCACGCTGGTGACGGGCAGCTGTCGTCGTCACCGGCGATCCCGAGCACGGCGTCCTGCAGGTGCTGGCGCCACCCGCCGCCGGCGAACGGCTTCACGCCGAGGTGGGCGAGCGCCCCGGGTAGATGGAGCCCGGCCCGGATCCGGTCGTCCAGCGGGACGCGCACGTGGGCGCCGGCCTGGCAGCACACCAGCGAGTCGACCCCCTCCGCTCCCGACAGCACGGCCATCAGCGCAGCCATCGCCCCGAACCCCTCGCCGACCACGGGGACCGCCGCCGCCCCCGTCGCCGCCCGGACCGCGCTCAGGGCGGCCGGCAGGTCCTTGGTGGCCAGGTCGTCGCCGGTGAACGGGAGTGCCGCTGAGGCGAGTTCGATGCTGCCCCGGTGGTCGAGGAGCCAGAGGTCAAATCCCTTGCCGCACAACGTTTCCACCAGGTTGGGCGACACCATGTCGGTGGAGAACACCGTGCTTGCCTGCCCGATGCTGTGGGTCAGCAGCACCGGCCGGCCCGACGACGGGTAGCGGGTCAGCCGGAGGGGCACCCCGTCGCTCGAGGCGATGGTGTGCACCTCTGGCGCGGGCGCCGCCAGCGGCCGGGTTCGCCGCGGTGGGGCATCCGGGTCGAAGAAGTGCTCGACGCCGGTGATGTGGCCGTAGGTGCGGAACAGCCCGCCGGCAAACAGGATGCCGAAGCGGGCGGTGGCTTTCAGGGCGGCCTCCTTCGACGGGGCGTTGACCGCGCCCATCGTCCGCAGCTGCTTGGCAAAGTCGGACGGGGCGATCCGGAGCACCCCGCGGGCGAAGGCCGGCGACTGGTCGTCGGGGCCGTCGAAGAGGGTGACGTACAGGGTGCTCGTCTGGGGCCAGACCTCCAGCGTCTCCCCCTGCACCATCTCCTTGAACCCTTTGAAGAAGTAGCTGCGGCCGGCTTCGCTGGTGATGCGCATGGCGTAGTGCATCTGCAGGTTGCCCGGGGTGGCCGGGTCGGCCATGAACAGGTTGAAATGGCCCTCGCTTACCTCGAGCGCAGTGGGCGACAGCGTCGGGGCCTGGACGGTGCCCACCATCTCGGCGGGGTGGGTGGGATCGGCGATCAGCCGGTCGACGTCCTCGGAGGCGATCGTGAGGATGAAGGCGAACGAGCTGCCGGCGGCCTGGCCAGCGGCGGCGGACGCCTCGTACTGGGCGTGCGCCACGCCGCCCTGCGTCGCCAGCGCGGAGAAATAGCCGGACATCCGCTCGGTGAACCGGATGCCGACCGCCCCGGTGTCCGGCGGCGTGCCCGGCGGGGGAGTGGAGGTGGGGGAGGGATCGATGGTCCAGCCTCGGTCCGCCGCCAGCAGGGCACAGGTGCGCTCGGTCACGGCGGAGATGGTGAGCAGCGGGTTGACGCCGAGCGGCACCGGGATCACCGAGCCGTCGCTCACGTACAGGTCCGGGTACACCGCGTCGCCGGTTGTCCCGGAGAAAACCTGGCCCCGGTCGTTGACCACGCCGTGCTCGGCGTCGTCGGCCATCACGCAGCCGCCGAGCGGGTGGACGGTGATCAGGCTGTCCAGCTCCCTGGCCGCGATCGGGTCCTCGACGTACTGGCCGTGCAGCGGCGCGGTTGCCCGCTCCAGCGCCGTCTTGATGCGGCCGAACACGTTCTGTTCGGCGACCCCCGGCCAGCTGACCTCGATCTGGTCGTGCTCGTCGAGCGCCATCGTCCCGTTGCCCTCGTCGTGGGCCATCACCAGGTAGGTCTGGGTCCTGCCCGCAGCCTCGCGGTGGTCGACAAGGTCCTTGAGCTTGTCGCCGATGCGGTGCAGGAGACCGCCGGTGTCCTGGCCGAGCGTCTCGGCGGCCAGGCCCAAGGCGTCGGGTATCACGGTGTGCAGCGCCCCGGGGATCGATCCCTCCTCGATCACCATCCCGTCGGTCAGCTCCGGCTGCTCGCGCAGGTCGATGATGCCGGTGATGCACGGCCCGACCTTCGGGAGGCTGGCCCCCCGCCGGTGACCCCACCCGATGGTGTTGATCTCCCGGTTGGTGTCATAGCTGAAGCCGAGCACGTCCCCGTTGCCGGTGAAGTGCTTACCGAGCTGCGACGACGCTGCCAGCCCGTGCGCCTGCGAGCGCAGCAGGATCTCCGTCGACCCCAGCGTCCCGGCTGCCAGCACGACGACGCCGGCGGCGACGAACTGGTCCGGGGCGTCGAACGGCTCCCGGCCAGAGTCGAGGATCTGGTAGTGGACCAGCCAGCCCCCGTCGGTGCGCTCGACCCAGCGGACCGGCACCTGGGTGAAGATATGCGCCCCGTGGTTGAACGCGTCGGGCAGGTAGTTCATCAGCACGGTGTTCTTGGCCGAGAAGTTGCACCCGGAGACGCAGTCGCCGCACTGGGTACAGGCCCGCTGGGCGACCCCCGCCTCGTTCACCCGGTCCGCGAAGGTCACGTTGATGTGCGGGCGGTAGAACCTGCCGCCGAGTTCCTTGGACGAGACCTCCAGGGCGGCCAGCTTGGCGGGATCGTACTCGGCCGGCAGCGGGTTGGCGCCGAGCATGCGCATCGCCATCCCGTAGTACGGGTCGAGTGCGGTTCCTCCGCTGAGCGCCGCAGGCCAGGCCGGGTCGTCGAAGACCCGCCCCTCGGCCTCGATGGCGACGTTGGCGTTGACCAGGGAGGTGCCGCCGAGCCCGCAGCCGACGAACACGCTCATGTCCTTGTGCCAGTGCAGGTCGTACAGGCCGGTGCGGGAACCGGCATGGCCGAACGACGAGGTCGTCTGGAATTCGGCCGCCAACTCCAGGAGCTGGTCGGGATACTCACCGGGATGCAGCTCCTTGCCCCGCTCCAGCAGGCAGACGCTGCGGCCGGTGCGAGCTATGCGGCTTGCGGTGATCGCACCTCCGTACCCCGAGCCGATCACCACCACGTCGTAACGTTCCTCGATGGCCTCGATCGGGGATGACCACCTGTCCATGCCGCCCTCCTTCGTCGCCCACTACGGAGGCTTGCCGCCTGCTTTGGGATTATCTTCGCTCCTTAGAACTTGCGCAAAGGGCGCGCTTTCCAGCGGGGCCAGTCCCGGTTAAAGTTGCTGTGGCGACTTGAAGTTGCTGTGGCAACGGTGGGCTTTGCCGCGGGGTGGAGGGCCGGGTGATCAGCGATTGGGTGGTGGCCAACAACGTCTTCCTGTTGGCCTGCACCTCGATGTATTTCGGTACCGGCTGGTCGCTGGTGCTCTTCTCGTTCCCGATCGCATCGAAGTTGCGCCCGGACACCTACTACAACCAGTTTGTCCCGCAGGTGACCGCGGCCACAAAGTTCTTCACGGTGATGACCACGCTGATGCTGGCTGCCGGGGTCGTGATGCTGGTCGCCGAGCCGGATCCGGTGTACCGCTGGGTCCCGGCGATCGTGCTGGCCGGGGTCGTGGCGGCCACGCTGCTCACCGTGATCTTCATCCTTCCGGATAACAACAGGATGGCGGCGGGCATCACGGACAACACCGAGCTGCACACCATCCTCAACCGCTGGATGGCCAGGAACTGGATCAGGGTTGGCCTGTGGACGGTCCAGTGGCTGGCCATGGCCTTCTGGTTCGGGGCCAAGATCGCCCACCACGGGGGCTAGGTGCCGCCCGGCCCCGCCGCCCCGGCCCCGCCCCGAGCGCTGCGCACGGTGGCCGTCGTCCTCTTCTACGGCTACGTGCTCACGCTCCTCGCCGCCGGAGCCTGGGGGCTGTTCGGCGCCCGCGTGGACTTCCCGGTCCTGATGGGCCAGAAGCTGAACCAGCTGCACGCGGGCGGCATCGATGTCCTGAGCCAGTACCGCTTCCTGCGCGGCATCGAGCTGGGGTTGTCCGCCTTCGCCCTCCGGTTCCGTCATGAGATCTTCACCGAGCGCACCCTGAACGAGCTGTTCCTGTTCGCCATGGGGTGCGGGATCCTCGGCCGGGTGCTCGGCGTCGCCATCGACGGCGTGCCCTCCGCCCTGATGCTGAGCTTCCTTGTCTACGAAGCAGTCGCCATCGTCCTGATCGTTGTGGTCACACGCCCCGCACGATCCCGGCAACCTGGCGAAGCAGCCGGGCGTCGGCGCTGATCCCCCCGGCGACCGTCGCCGTGCCGGCGGCGTGCAGGCTGGCGATCAGGCCGGCCAGCTGGCGGTACCCGAGCGGGAGCAACCCCTCGCCCACGTCGGCCCCGTCGCCGTCGCCGAGGGTGTAGGCGATGCCCGCTCGGGTGAGCCGCCCTTGGAGCCGCCACTCCGCCCCGGCCCGGCCCAGGGTGAGGTCGAGCCGGGCGTCGCTGCGATCCGTGGCGAGGGTGCCCTCGCTGATCATGGAGCGGGTGCCCCCGATCCCGACGTCGCCGAACACACGGGCCCGCCCGAACCCGGACCCGGCGGTGGCATCAAACTCCAGCGCCAGATGCAGCTCCAGCCGGCGTGCCGCTTCCCGGGCGTGCTCCCCACGCGGGTGGTACGGCCCGCCGGCCTCGAGGCGGAAGCCGACCCGGGGCGGGGGTTCGACCATGCGGGTCGCCGCCCCGTCCCACGGGACGCCCTCGGGGCGGCACTGGTCGAGGTAGCGGCGGGCGTCCTGGTAGCCCTTGTCCGCCAGTGTGGCGGCGTCGATCCGGCCGGTGAGGTAGGACGGGTCGAGCGGGATCCCGTGGTGTGGCTTGATGACGTGGAGGACGGCAGGGGAGGTGCGGGTGGCGTTGAGTTCGCGCACCCGCTCGAAGTCCTTGCCCAGGGCGCCGTTGGCCGCCATCTCGATCATGTGGACGTACTGGCGGAACGGCCCGCCGTCGTAGCGCGGGAGGTTGCCGATGCACCAGATCAACCAGACCTCGTCGGCCCCCCGGCGCACGGCCTCGAGCGGGTTGGCGTCCCGGATCCAGACGGCGTCCAGGAAGGTCTCCCCGCCATGGGCGACCGCCGGCATCAGCACCGGGAGCGACACCCCGGCGATGAGGAGGTCTTCGTCGATCTCCGTGTGCTCGATCACCTGGTCGATCATCTGCGTGAAGTTGCACAGGTTGAACGTGCCGGTGAGGCCTTCCGCCGAGCGGATGCGGGCGGTATCGATGCCGAGGTGGGGGAACACCTTGCCCGCCACGCCGGACGCGCCGCCGAGCGCGGGCCAGCGAAACGATCGCAGGTACTGGCCCGGCGGGAGGAGCGCCATGAAGCCCAGCGGGTTGAGGCTGCGCCACCGCTCGCACATCTCGGCGGGGGTGAGCCCGGACAGGTGCATGGCCAGGTTGATTGTCCCGCCCGAGCTGGCGTCGATGTGGGTGAAGCGGAGCCCCGCTTCCTCGAGGGCCAGCAGGGCGCCGGCCTGGTAGGCGACCCGCATGCCGCCGCCGGCGAGGACCAGCGACCGGCGGGGTCCCACCCCGCCCGGCCCCGGTGCCAGCGACGGGACGTGGCCGGTGGCGGGCGGAGTCGGCATCAGATTGCCTTCAGTGGTGAAAGCTCGTGACGACGTGCCAAGTTTTCAGGTCGCTCTCCCGGCGGCGTCGATGTCGGGAGCGGTCAGCCGCTGCCGGTAGCGGAGGCAGGCCAGTCCCCCGACGACGTCGAAGGCAACCACCGGAAGCACCCGGGGGCTGAGCGCCTTGCGGCGCAGCCCGAGGAGCATGACGCCGGCCGCGGCGAACTTCTGGGCAGCGGCCCAGGCGAGCAGTCCGGGCGTGGCCGTGTGGGAGGACACCGCCTGGAACAGGGCGCCGTTGCTTGTCGCGTCGAAGGCGCCGACCGCGGCAAAGAACTGGCGCTCCGCCGGGGTCGAGACGGTGCCCGGGGTGGGCCGGGACCGGGCCAGCACGAATCCGGGGGCAAGCGCCTGGAGCGTTCCCGAGACCACCGTGATGCCGGCCGTCGCCTCGATCAGCCGGGCGATCCGATCGGGGCTGCTCACGGAGCGGCGGTCTGCTGGGGCGGGGCGACGGTTTGCTGGGGCGGGGCGGCGGTTT